>CAZLTF010000530.1:0-8767 GCA_964562195.1 uncultured Bacteroidales bacterium
CTCTGAGGATGGGGGCGATGGCTCTGTTTGGAGAAAAATACGGTGACAAAGTCAGACTCATTCGCTTTGGTGATTCGGTCGAACTATGTGGAGGAATTCACGTAAAATCTACCGGAGAAATCGGGTATTTTAAAATTCTGACTGAGGGAGGTATTGCTGCCGGAATACGAAGGATCGAAGCGATCACCGCCGTCGAATCCCAACGCTTTATTCAAGAGCAGATGAAATTGATCAAAGATATTCAGGCAATCTTAAAAAATAAAAAGTCGATCATCAAAGGAGTGGAAGATATATTGGCGGAAAATGCCGGACTACAAAAACAATTGAAAGAGTTGAAGACTGAAAAAATACGCAATTTGGAAGATGAACTTATTCATTCGGTCTCCGGCAAAAATGGTATCGGATTGATCATTCGCAAACTGAATATAGATGCCAATAGTCTTAAAGATTTGGCTTTCAGACTTACACAAAATAGAAATTCGCTCCTTGTCGTACTGGCAGCTGTCAATAATGGAAAAGTGGCTCTCATCGTGAAAAGTACAGATGACTTGGTGAAAAATGAACGGGTTCATGCCGGAAAATTGATTCGTGAGATTGCCAAAGAAGTGCGTGGCGGCGGTGGTGGACAAGCCAACTTTGCAAGTGCAGGCGGAAGTTATCCCGAAGGAATAGAAAAAGCTTTTGCTCGTTTGCAAGAATTGTTATAATATTGAAAATAAATCTTTTCCCAAATCGTTTTATTTTTAATTTTGCAATAAACATTTTATAGTATTGAGTTATGACAGAGCAAGAAAATATTACCGGAAAAAGGAATAAGAAAAGTGTGCTTTTTCTCGCACTCGCAATCGTATTTCTCATTGGAATCATAGGTGTATTTATGTATTTTATGCCCAAAATCAAGGAATACAAACAAATGCTTAACGAAAAAGAAATACAAAAGCAAGAGATTCAACGTAGCCTTGATCAGATGGTCGCCAAACGGGACAGTATCAAAGCATTGTATGGAGAGCTTTCAGATTCTCTTTTGGTCAAAGACAGCATCATTGAGCAGAAAGCAAAAGAGATAAAACAACTGCTCAACTACAAATGGGAGTACCACAAAGTAAGTAAAAAACTCGCTTTGCTCCGGAAAATTACCCAAAAATATGTCTTCAAAATGGATTCCCTCTATACCGCCAACAAGGTTTTGCACGAAGAAAATGTACAAATCAAAAAGAAATATTCGGCGGAAGTCAAAAAGAATGAAGAATTGACCAAAACGAAAGAACAACTGGAAGAGAAGGTGGAAAATGCCGCCGTATTGAAAGCTACGGGAATTGAGGTGACAACAGTTCGATTTTCGGCAAGCGGAAAAGCAAAAACTACCAATAAAGCCAAAAGAATTAAACGCATAAAGGTTTGTTTTACAGTTAATTCCAATCCATTGGTGGATAATAGCTTCAAAAGCCTCTATCTTCGTATTGCAAAACCCAATCAAGAGATTATGATCAAAGATGCTTCGGATAAATACACTTTTACGTATCAGGGGAGTACGATGCAATTTACCGCTAAAAAAGATTTTCAATACACCGGAGAAGATCAGGATATTTGTGTCAATTATTCCATTCCGACCAAAAATTTGCCTTTACAATCAGGAACATATATTGTCACCTTATATCTTGACAACAACGTAGTAGGGGAGAAGTCTTTTACTCTTCGATAAAACAAGAGCAAGCATAACAATTATTCAATAAAAATCCTCTTGCATCCGGCAATTTTGTACCTTTGCCGGCTCATAATAGATGTTTTATGCATAAAAATATATATCCGTTTTACTTCTCTTTGGCAGTTGCCTTAGGAATTATGCTGGGCTATTTGTTAGCCGTCAACAGCCGGTCTTCCGATCAAGGAATATGGTCTCAAAACAAAGTAGATAAGTTGAAACTTGTCCAAGAGTTGATATATCAAAATTATGTGGATACGGTAGATACGGGGATGATTGTCGAAGCGGGAATAAATGGAATGATGGGACATCTTGACCCTCACTCTCAATATGTTCCGAAGCAAGATTTTCACGAAATGAATGATCCCCTTTTGGGGAGCTTTGAAGGAATAGGAATCCAATTTCAGATTGTGGAGGACACACTTCATGTCATTCATGTTATCAAAAATGGACCTTCCGAAAAAGCAGGTCTGTTGGATGGAGATAGAATAACGTATGTGGACGATTCGTTGATTGCCGGAGTAGGACTTTCAAATGATGATGTTATCCGCCTTTTGAAAGGACCGAAAGAAACAAAAGTTAAACTCGGGATTCATCGTTTGGGAGTAGATAAAATTTTGGAATATGTGATAACACGTGACAAAATTCCCACTTATAGCATAGATGTTGCCTTCGAAAAAGAAGGGGTAGGATTTATCAAACTCAGCTCCTTTACATCCAGCACTACAGATGAATTTCATCAAGCACTTATTAAATTAAAAAGAAATGGCATTCATAGTTTAATAATAGATTTGCGAAATAATACCGGAGGTTATTTGTCTGCTGCTACGGCATTGGCAGATGAGCTTTTGCCCGAAGGGCGTATGATTGTCTATACACAAGGTTTGCACCGCCGAAAACACGAATATCATTCTACTGCCGGAGGACTCTGGGAAAAAAGAAATCTAATTGTTTTGATGAATGAAAATTCCGCCTCTGCAAGTGAAATACTTTCGGGGGCAATACAAGACAACGACCGGGGGTTGATCATGGGCACGCGCTCTTTCGGCAAAGGTCTCGTACAGGAAAATATGATGCTGCCCGACGGTTCAAGCCTGAGGCTGACGATAGCCAAATACTATACCCCGAGCGGGCGCTGCATCCAACGTCCCTACAATAGTTTAGATGGATTTGAAAAGTATTATTATGAGCCTTACACCTTCGATTCTCTTTTGTCGAAAGATTCTACTGAGTTTCATACTTTGAATGGTAGAATCGTTTACGGGGGAGGAGGAATTTTGCCCGATAGTATCGTTACTCCTAATTACGATAGTAGCTTAACAGCCTATTATCAGTTGATTAGAAAAGGAATAATGTATAATTTTGCATTGAAATATGTTGATGAAAATAGATCCGTTTTGAAACAAAATTGGAGCGGAGACCGGTTTGTAAAGCAATTTCAGGTCGAAAAAGTGGTCTTCTCAAAATTTTTGGATTATATCAAAAACAGTGGTCTGAAATTATCAAATGAAGATATTTTTCATTCCAAACAGAAGATTGAATATATGTTGAAAGCTTATATCGGTAGAGATTTGTATGGAGATGAAGTCTTTTATCCGGTTTATCTGGAAGGAGATGAAATATTTCAAAAAGCAATGGAAACCATAAAACAAAAATATTAGTTATGAAAGCATTTCATGCGTACGATATCAGGGGAATTTACAATGAAGACTTTGATCGTGAAGATGTATATCGGATTGGGTATTATTTGCCGCAATTGTTATCGGCGGACAGAATATTGATAGGGCGGGATGTGCGGCTTTCCTCGCCGGAAATTTTTGAAGCCCTCTGCAAAGGGATTCTTGAGGCGGGAAAAGATGTATATGATGCCGGATTGTGTACTACTCCGATGGTGTATTGGGCAACTGCCCAATATGGATTTGAAGCATCTGTTATGATTACGGCTTCGCATAATCCGAAGGAATACAATGGTTTGAAAATATCACGCAAGAATGCTTTGCCGGTTGGCTACGATAGTGGACTGAAAAATCTCGAAGCAATGGTCTTGTCGGGAGACCCAATTTCCGTACATAAGAAAAAGGGGAAAATCCATTCCAAAGAGATAAAACCTGCTTATCTTGAATTTCAAAAACAATTTTTGAGTGATTTTTCCGATTTGAATATTACGATGGATATCTCCAATGGTATGGCTGGTTTGTTGGTAAAAGAGATGTATGGAGAAAATCCTTTCTATCTGAATGAACAATTGGATGGAAATTTTCCTGCTCACGAACCCAACCCATTGAATCCTAAGAATATAGAGCAAATTCAAAAAGCGGTAATCGAGCATAAATCCGATCTGGGAGTGATTTATGATGGCGATGCAGATCGCGTGATGTTTGTAGATGAGAATGCCCGCTTTATTTCTCCTGATTTGATGATTGCCCTGCTGGGGCATTATTTTCTTGAAAAGAAAGGACAGAAAGGAATCGTGTTGCAGGATATACGGACCAGCAAAGCCGTAGGAGAATATTTGCGTCCGATGGGTGCTGAGCTAAGTATATGGAGGGTAGGACGAGCCTATGCCGCCTTGAAGTTGAGAGAGATTGATGGAGTTTTTGGTGGCGAACTCGCCGGACATTATTATTTTAGAGACTTCTTCTACTCGGACTCGGCGATCATGGCAAGCTCGATTATTCTGGGAATTGTGGCGGATTTTAAAAAGAAAGGTATTAGCTTGTCCCAAATAATTGATAGAATCGAAAAATATGCCAATTCGGGAGAAATAAATTTCAAAATCGAACAAAAAACGGAAGCAATGGAAGCGGTGAAAAATCATTTTGTCGATGCCAAAAAACCGGACTTATTGTTAGACTTTGATGGTTATCGTATTGAATATCCCGACTGGTGGCTAAGCATCCGTCCTTCCAATACCGAACCTTACCTTCGCTTGTTGGTAGAAGCCAAAACGGATGATATGTTGAAGGGCAAAGTGGACGAAATATCAAAAATAATTCATTCTTATTCATAGAATGAATTTTGGATTTCTTATTCATTATACTTTGAGAGTGTGAAGAGAGGGGGGGGTGAAAAAAATACAATCAATCAATGAAATGCGACTCTATCCGACTTTGTGGAAGAAAAAATAATATACCATGTTGAAAGGAAAAAAAATACAATTGAGAGCAATGGAACCGGAAGATGTGGATGTCCTTTATCAGTGGGAGAATGACCCTGATAAGTGGAAAATAACCGGAACTTTCGCTCCCGTATCACGTTTTGCGCTTGAGCAATATGTCTTGGCGACAGAAAACGATTTCTTTACCCATCGTCAATTGCGATTAATGATAGTCGAAAACAAGAAGCATCAAACCATTGGCAGTATTGATTTGTTTAATTTCAAACCTCTGTATCTCAGGGCAGAGGTAGGGATATTGATAATTGAAGAATTTCAGCGCAAAGGAATGGGAAAAGAGAGCCTTGAACTATGCATTGAATATGCGCAAAAAACACTGGGACTTCATCAGATATATTCCAATATTCAGGCTGACAACAAAGCTAGTATTGCTTTGTTTAAAAATGCCGGATTCCAATTTGTCGGTAGAAAAAAAGACTGGATCAAGGAGAATGATATTTGGAAAGATATGCTTATGTATCAGTTGTTATTAAAATGAATATCAAATTTGTTTGTGTTCAGGATTGACATTGGAAATATTTTGATTCTCTGTCAATATACAAACTTAAATTTTGGGAAATGACAAAGTAACGGTAGTCCCCTTTCCCAAGGTTGATTGGACATCAATTTTAGCTTTGTGAAAATCCATAATCATTTTTACGATATTCATTCCGATTCCGATTCCTTTTTCGCCTTCTGTTCCGGCATTCGCTTCTCCTTTGTTGGATTTAAACAGATTCTTCATTTTGTCGGGATGTATTCCGATACCGTAATCAATAAATGAAATAATGATTTTATCTTCGGTCTGGCTTGCGACAATCTGTATTTCTCCTCCTCTGTTTGAAAATTTTATTGCGTTGGTAATCAGGTTGCTAAAAGCATTTTTTATGAAAACACCATCGACATTGATCGACAAATGATTTGGAATATCGGTAGTCAGAGTGATGTTCTTTTTCAAGAGTTGATTTCTATGACGATTCATTATTATATCAAATAGCTCGACAAGATTGAGCACCTTTGTATCCAGTCTGATTTCATCCGATTGAACCAATGACCAATTGTAAAGCGTATCGACATAGCCTTGAATGTTTTGCAATTCTTCTGTCATAACTTGCAGAAAGTATTGATGCTCTTCGGAAACATTTTTTGTAAACTCCTTATCACTAATGAGATGATCAAGCAAAGAGTACACCCCAATCATCGGGCTTTTGATGTCATGCGTAATAATCGAAATAAACTGTTGCTTGAAATCAATTGTTTTGCGCAATTCTTTTTCCGTTTTTTGAAGTTTCTCGAGATTTAGTTTTTGGTCTCTTGCGAGTTGAATAATATTATAGTTATCGACAAATCTTTCATTAAGAGTCTCAATGAAAACATATTCATATTTATTTGACATCACTTTGCTTGCTTGAAAAATAAATTCTTCACCTTTGTTGGATTCTTCGATCCAAAATCCTGAGACGGATATTTTGTTATTAGAAATTCCTTGTTGCAAAAAGATTTCAAGAAAGGGAAAAATCTCAGCAAGATCAAAATATACAGAACTTAGGTTGTAGTGCGGTTTTATTTCATAAAACCAGGATGGGATATTGCCGATGAGTCGCCAGTTTTCTTTTTCCTTGACAAACGACATAAATCCCAAATTAACAAGAATATCACACGAGAGATCGGAAAAGGAGTTTTTGTTGCTAAGTATCCTTCCTATTGCCTGCTGGTGGATATTGTGCATATCATCTTCAATTTTATTAACTTTATCTTGAACATCATAAAAAGAGATGATGCAGACGGATTCCACTTTTTTTATTATGACATGAAAGATTCCATCGAGGATATGAATGTTGGGCAATTCCAATGAATCACCACGCAAGGGTAAAATTCCATAAAACAGAGGCCAAAAATCCTCCAATTGTGTGCCTTCTTCCGGTGTATTTGTGAATTTTTCATCAAATTGGGTTGATAATATCTGCCCGTTAACATTCGTAACAATGATAGCGCTTGCTCTTTCCCATTTTGTATTTTCTTGAATCTGCATAGTAGTTTACATCTTAGAGACTAATAAATCAAAAGCTTTTTGTACGTTTTTGCCGGTTTTGGCAGAAGTGAATAAATATTCCCAATTTTCTTTTTTTAAGTCTTCTTCGACCATACTGTTTATTTCCCATTCGTCTTTGAGGTCTTCTTTGTTGATTAATACTACAAAAGGAATATCTCCAACGGTAGATTGCATAAGTGCTTGCAATTCTTTGGCAATGTGATAGGAAGACTCCCGTGTACCATCTACAACAAGAAGATAGCCCGATGCTCCGATCAGATAATTGGTTTTTACGTGTTGAAACTCATCTTCACCATTTATATCCCACAAGATTAACCTGACAATACCTTCTTCTGTGGTAACATCTTTTTGATCAATCTTTACACCAATGGTCGTATGATATTTATCCGAAAAAATGCTTTTTACAAAGCGTTGGATCAGACTTGTTTTGCCTACGGAATAGGCACCTAAAACACATATCTTCTTTTTAATCATCTGTACTCATATTTGGTAGAATAACTTTGAAACTTATTTCCCGAAGTCTATTGGTATCATTTAGTATTTTTTGCGATACTGATTTATCGATTGGAAGCTTCTTTTTCATCAAATCAACAACGGCATTATTTCTTCTCTCCGCTATTTGCCAGTTGATATCATTTCTTTCTTTAAAAAGGGTAAAGGAAATTATTTCTAATCTTGCATTGGGTGAGTCCGTAAGTATTTTCTGCATTTTATTGCAAATGGATTCAACTTGTTGCTTTTGTTCTGTGGTCAATGTCGTAGTATTAATTGCGAAAGTGAGTGTTGTCGTATCTATCTCCGTTTTTAGTTTGAGAACATCAAATGTCTTTTTCATCATTAGTTTCTCGATATTGACACGACCCAACTCCGGATGAGTAGAGATGTAATTTGTCAGTGCAGAGTACTCATCTTTACTTACCTCTCCTTCGATGAAAAATTGACCTGCGTCTATCTTGGCTTTGATTTTTTTGTTGTAGGCAAATGTATTGTTAAAGCGTTGAAGCATAAATTTTTGTCCGGTGCTTAGGAAGTTTTCCCAGTGATATTGAATCCGGTTGGAATCCAAATGATTTCGTTTTGCAATTTTCCCGAATGAATGCAGTGAAAAATCTTTCATTCCGAAAATATGATATGTTTTCCCTTCTTTCCACGAATCACTGACCATCACACCCTCCAAGCGGTTAAGTTCCGTTACAAAATTTGTAAAATGAATTCTTCGTTCAATTTTGAAGAATAATATAGTGGCTATCCAGATTATGAGCAAACTGAGTAGTAGCAATGGCTTCCATTTTGATTTTTTTTCTTTTTTGTCATTCTGAATAAGGCAAGATTCCAGATAGGGTTTGATGTCTTGAAAATCATCCGGATTTCCTGAAAATTTACTTAATCTATCCCCGAAATGAATCGTGATATCTTCCAATTTTTCTTTGAAGATAAGCCGGTATGACTCGGGAATATATCCATTCATTACCAATACAAGCACAGAAGAAGCACCATCTTGAATCCAGACATTCAGATCTTGAATTTTGATAGTGTCCAAGATATCTCCTCTTTTTATATCTTTGGAAAATGCATCTTTTACAAAATCTTGAATTGCGGTGAGCATCGCCGTGATCATATCGGCATCTTTCATTTCATCTCCATTGAGAGATACTTTCTGGATAAGCAGTCCGGTCTTGCGATCAATGAGAAAAACATGTTTTACTTGAAAAAAATCACTCTTCGCCAGAAGCAATTCGGCATAAGATTTGCCAGAGATAGCTGCTTTGACTCGCAATAATAACAAATCCGTAGAAAAGGTTTTCTCAATGGTTTTGTTGATGGTGTCCAGCATACCACGAATGGCTTCCGAGATGGA
>CAZLTF010000531.1:0-4070 GCA_964562195.1 uncultured Bacteroidales bacterium
ATCAAGATGCCCGCCGGCTTATCCTTTTTAGAACCTTTGGTATTTTTCATCAATCGATATTTTTTTTCAAAATATTCGGAAATTTGGATACCGGATTTTCAAGAGCCAAACAGTATCGCCGGTGAATTGACACACAAAAAACCACTTCCCGAAGCCCGTTTTTTGGGAAGTTTATCTCGTTTTGAAAAAAAAGACCCTATTCCGGACGGGAAAAAGTGGGATATATTGGTATTATTGTCCGGTCCCGAACCACAACGTTCCATTCTGGAAAAAATAATAATACAACAAACACAATCCACTAATCTCAAAACGCTCATTTTGCAAGGCAAGCCCTCTGCCGCACCTCCTCCATCCCCTTCGCCCAATATTCAAATATTGGCACACGCCTCCGACCAAGAAATATATACATTCATCAAACAGTCAAAATACATCTTTTGCCGGTCAGGCTATAGTACCATTATGGATCTGATAGCACTCCGGAGCAAAGCGATATTTATTCCCACGCCCGGACAGACAGAGCAAGAATACCTCGCCAACCGCTTCAAGAAAAAAGGAATCTGCAATTGCTATCCACAATCACAACTATCTATCACACAAGCCATTGCAGAAGATATTCACTACAGTGGTTTTTCTTCTATTTCTCATGCTTCCGCTTACCGGACGGTAATCGATTCGTTTATCAAACGAATTTGATATAGACAAAAAGAAAAACTGTCATCAGAGAATGTTCTCTTCCCAAAATTTCAAAATAAGGCGAGAAAACGGATACTCCTTCATCTCCGATTCTGTGATTCTGATACAATCTTTCAAAACAGGCAAATCCTTCTCAGCTTGCAAAATATAAAAATTAACTCTCAATTCCTGATGCGAAAGAATATGTTTCATCTTTTTGCTTGCAGCAATGACATTAGTATGGACAAAATATTGTGGAAAACCGTCTTGCAAGGAGGCAAGCGAATAGGGTCTTGGAGTCTCAATAAGAGGAAACTCAAAAAGGTTTTGCCAGATATCCTTTGCCCTTCGTTTTCTTATTAAAACTTCTCCGTTTTGTCTGTAAACCAGATAGTTAAAATATCGTTTTCGTTGCTTGGGTTTGCGTTTCGGATGAGGCAAGAGGCTTACCTTCCCGTTTTGAAAAGCATAACAGTCATTCTTTAGCGGGCAAGTTTGACAGGTGGGAGCTTGAGGCAGGCATTGCAAAGCACCGAACTCCATTATCGCTTGGTTAAATTCCGCCGGATTGTTTTTGGGGATATGACGATACAATAATTTTCTCATCTCATGCTGCCCCTGTTTTGTATCTTTTGAATCAAAGATTCCAAAAAAACGGGCAAAAAACCGGTACACATTACCATCCAAGACAGGTTTTGCTTCGCCGAAGGCAAAAGAAGCAATGGCAGAAGCTGTATAATCTCCTACACCTTTCAAGCGGATAATCGTGTCATAAGAAGAGGGAAAATGATTATCCAGATCAAAATATATCATTTTGGCAGAAGCATGCAGATTGCGGGCACGGGAATAATATCCCAAGCCCTGCCAGAGTCGAAGCACTTCTTGTTCAGCGGCTTTTGCCAAAGTCTCGACATCCGGAAAACTCCGGACAAATCGTTGATAATATGCTATTGCTTGGGCTACACGCGTCTGTTGCAACATAATCTCAGAAAGCCAGATACGATAAGGATCGCGTATATCACGCCAAGGCAACGAACGTTTATTTTCTTGATACCAAGCAATGATTTTTTCCGCAAAAGACATATTCTATTGGGCTAAGCTATAACGCAAAGAGAAACCACCAAAAGAAGTAGCATTGACATATTGAGAAGGCAAAAACGGATTATTGAAAACACGATCATAAAACAAGGATAACATCAGGCTTTTACTCAACTGATAATCAGCTGTAAATTTGGTAGTTATACGCTGCATACCCGCAGATATTTGATCTTGATCGGTATCGATGGAACGCAAAACCGTTTTATTCTCATTGAATCCGACATCCAACTTCAATATCAAATCACTTTTTATCAAACGTGCACTACCTGCCCCTTTTGATTTTATCTTAAAACGTAAATCCTTAAACGTATATCCGGCACCAAGCGTAATTTTGTTTGTCGTGACCTCCGTCAACTGATTGTTTGTAAAACTCAACGTAAGATTTCTCGAACGGGAAAATACAATGTTCAAATCCAAGCTATTGTGCATCTTCATTTTTATTCCGATCAAGGGATCAAAACTCTCGATAATACTTACCATACCATAATTGTATTGAGAAAAATAGCTATTATTATTCTCATTTATCAGGGTAGGCACTTCTATCCCGTCAATCAACTCGTAGCGGTAATTGATATCTCTTTGATAACTATTGATACTATAGGAAGATTTATACCTATGATCGATTGTCAAACTTTTTAGAAATTGCTTAAAAAATTCCAATTTGGACAATCCTTTGTAGCTTATCTCCCAATTGGGCAAAGGTATCATACTGAACGGATTAAGATGTACCTCTCCGATGGGTCTTCCGGTATAAGCAGCAGTGAAAGCAGGAATCAAAACATCTTGGGAAGTAGGACCATATCCGTATGGGAAATTGGTCGCCGTATCGATAGACGGATTTCGCGGGTCACGACTTGCAAATCGGTCAGCCATTGCACGTCGATAACTTTTGAAGAGTTCAAAATATTTGGACTTGTCATTCTCAATACCATCACCAAAAGCCGTACCCCAAGAGATCGTAGATAATTGAAAACTTCCGCTTTCCATAAAATTACTTTTCTCCCAATCATTGATACTGTCATTGTAAAGATAAAAAGCAGTCTGATTTCTGCTAAACAGCTTATTCAATTTCAATTTGATGGAGAAATCGGGAAAGGGTTCAATCTTGGCGTTGGCGGTAAGATTTTCATTGTATTGAGTTATGTAAGGAGTATTAATCTCATCGCTTTTCATCAGCCACTCTTTGAAATATTCCGGTGATCCGGGCTGATAACCGAGCGTAAACTCATATCCGGGCGCCTCCAAAGCCCAATTATTACCAAAAGCTCCGGGATCAGGTCTAAAACCCGGTATGGTAGTACCTTCATTGACAGAATAGTTAAAATCTACCTTTTTCAAAGCAAGCACAAGACGAATCGCAGAGGTATAAGCAACTTTAAAATAATCTACTTTATCTTCATCCACCTTTTTCTTCGCATCTTTTGCTTTCTTGTCCTTATTCTTTTTATCCTTTCCGGAATCTTCTTCTTGCTTCTTCTTTTTCTTCTTTTTCCTTTTCTTTTTTGCCAGTGTCTTTTTCAGAAATTTAGACTTATTATACAATTTTTTGAAATCCAAAGCACCGTTCAATCCATAGTTACGATTGTTGGCAATCGTGCTCCCCAATCTGTCTTTCATCGAAACCGGAGAAGCATTCCATTGATAAGAAGCCGTATAATTGGCGGTGGAATTGATCCAATCAAGCAATGGAAACTTACTAAAAGGCAAGGTGTAATTAGCTACTGCATTGTGATCATAATGTTTTTTGGTTCCTCCTTTATACAGTTCATTCTTTATGGTTTCGTTTTTCATTTCAACCGTAAAAATTTCACCGCCGGGATTGTAAATATCCACGTAGTCATGCTCCGGAGAGCCTGGCAATTCGTCAATAAAACTAATCGTATTGGAGTTGAACGTAAAGCTCAGCGCTTGTGTCAGATCGTATTTAAAATTAAACATCTGTTTCCAGTCCCAAGTCTTCGTATAATTGGGCATCATATTTATCTTACCAAAACTTTTGTTGCGAAGCAATCTCGAATTGGTCGTACGATCCATGTCGGTGGTGTAAGATATTGATTTGGGAGTAATAAAGAAATTGAAATCGGCAAGAAACTTCAACATGGATGATTTTTTGATAAAATCAACCTTTGCAAAAGGTTTGATGGGCTTTGCCCTAAATGAATAGGAATATCCAAACGAGCCGAGATAATGCTGTTGCTTATCAAATTCCAAATCAATATTTGAATGCAAAATCTCTGAGTATGAATAAGATGCACTCAGATTGGTAAGATCATAAAAATGATTTTTTGCTTTCTTCTTTT
>CAZLTF010000532.1:0-7878 GCA_964562195.1 uncultured Bacteroidales bacterium
AAAATAATAGAAAAAAATATAGTATAACAAAAAAATTTATACTTTTGCAGTATGAAAACATATCATAGACATCTGGAAAAAGAACTTAAATCCTTGTTTTTTAAGGGTAAAGCCTTAATACTTATAGGAGCGCGTCAGGTAGGGAAGACTACCTTATTGAAGAGTCTTTCGCAGAAGAAGAAAGATATACTATGGATAGATGCGGATTTGCATGAAGTACGGAAGCGTTTGGATGAGCCAAGTCTTGAAAGTTTGAAAAAAATGATTGGTACGTATAAATTTGTGATCATTGATGAAATACAGCGTGTAAGAAATGCTGGTTTATTACTGAAAATATTGGTCGATAATTTTAAAGGTGTTCAATTTATTGCTACCGGTTCTTCTTCTTTGGAAATTTCCGAATTTGTTTTTGAGCCGCTTACCGGCAGGCAGTTTTTATTTCATTTGTTTCCATTTGCGATGTCTGAAATATATTCAAAGAAATCACCCTTTGAAGTCGAACAAAAATTGCCTTTTCATTTGATCTACGGCAGCTATCCGGAAGTTAGTTTAAATCCGGTTTTGGCAGAAAAATTATTGATCAATTTGTCCCAGCAATATCTATACAGGGATGTTTTGATATGGAAGGATATTCGTAAGCCCGAATTGTTGGATAAGCTATTGAGATTATTAGCGTACCAAGTTGGCTCGGAAGTTTCACTCAACGAATTGGCAAAACAGCTGAAAGTGAAACAAACTACCGTTGACACCTACATCGATTTGCTCGAAAAATCATTTGTCATTTTTCGTATGAATTCCTATGTTAGCAACTTTCGCAAAGAGGTTAGTAAGATGGGAAAGATCTATTTTTGGGATAATGGCATCCGCAATTCCGTGATTGGAGATTTTAGGGATATTTCTCTTAGAAATGATCTGGGTGCATTATTTGAAAATTTTATTATCAGTGAAAGATTAAAAATGAATTCATGGTTTAGACCGCAGGTCAAAAGTTATTTTTGGCGCAATTATAATCAAAGTGAGGTGGATCTGGTTGAGGTGAAGTCGGGGAAATTATTCGCTTACGAAATAAAATGGAATACCCGTAAAAAACAATATGTTTCAAAAGCATTCACGAATATGTATCCCGATGCTCACACCCAAGTGATAAATCCGGATAGCTTCTATGATTTCTTATTTGAACGATAGCTTCGCCGTGTTTTTCATTTCTTATGACGCTGCGGGTGGCACAACTATCAATCATCGTTTTAGTCGAGCGCTATCGCATAGCCCAAGCTCAACATATTGATCCCAATGCTGGCGCTATAATCAACGGTGGTGGGTTTGCCGCTTGGGTCAATCGTATTCAATGCTTCTTTTGTGTTGTGACTACTCATAAAATCCGCATTAAATAGCAGAAAGGTGGAAGGAGTAAGCGAATAACGTACTCCGATTCCAAAATCATAGGAGTATCCAAAGGAGTGAATATCTTCCTTCAAAATTGGCATTGAGTTGTTTGCATCATGCGAAGTATATTCAGGAAGGCTAATGTAATTGAGTCCGCCCATAAGCTGGAAATTTACACTCAATCTTCTGAATAGATTTACGTGTATCATTGGTCCTGCTATGATGTTTGCGTTTAGCCATAGAGCGGAGCTGTTTACTTGAGAAACATTCAGAGAATGGGGCAAGCTGTTTCTAAAACCGTTAACATCCGTTTGTCCCATTGAAAAGTTGGCAAGTCCTGAAATCCCAAATCGACTATGCATCATTTTCTTGGAATAGGTAACACTCAATCCATATCCCGTGAGGGCGTAGCCCGAATTGGGTTTATAAAATGCCTGTTGTTCAAAATCATTGCCGGGTTCGATATAGCACATATTTATTCCGAGATGTCCGGCGGATTCATAGCCTCCGTACTGGGCTTTGATTGTTATTGTCAATAGCAATAACAAAAAAGAAAGTAAATGTCGTTTCATATTCGTAGCTTTTTGCTCCGCAAAGGTACAAAAAAAAACTCCTACCTGTAGATAAAGGAGTTTTTTTTGTGATAAAAAAATAATCAAAGCAGTTTACACTTCTTGATACCATTTTACCCATGCAATATCCATTGCTGCGGGAGTGGAGATTTTTTCATCCAAACCTCTTACGTTGAACGAAAGAAACATTTCTTCGTCGGGGATTCCGGTGGTCTGAGTGTTGACGGTTTCTCCGTTTATTTTCCAGATCATCTTTTGTGGTGTCCAGATAAATGTAAACAGGAAATAGTCTTGTGATAAATCAACACCTTCGAAGTGTCCTTGTGCTTTTTGATGATTTTTCAATTCTTTGCCCCATAGGCTTCCCGAAGAATATTTTTTTACATTTTCTTCGATGCGAAACAGGTCAACATAAGGAAGCATATCTTCGGTAGAAAGATTAAATATGAAAGCTGCATTGGGTGAATGAGTGATTTTCACTTTTGCTTCAATCTTTCCGTATTTACCTCTGAAACTTTTTGCGGTATTCATCAGTCCGGTAGTGTAGTCAAAAGTTTGATCTACAAATCCAAAGGGGAGTTTCCACACCTTGCCGGTCGTTTTTTCTGCTTTTAGGCTTATGCGGGCTTTTCCTCCTTGTATATCAATATTATTTCCATCTGTGGGAAATGCAAAATCACTGTTCAAAGCATAGGCAATGTGCATGGCATTCTCTCCACCGAAATAGTGGGTCGTCCACTTTTCACGATCCAATTTGCTGCCTTCAAAATTATCTTCAAAGACAATTTTATAAGCTTTTAACTCATCAAAGATGCCGGACTTTGAATTGTTGAGATACTCTTTGTATTTCTTTGAGTTTCTAAAATCTTCAACGGCTTTTTTCTTAGCTTCCAATTTTTCAATTTCTTCGTTAGCCTCTTCCTCTCTCAGTTTTTTCAAGTCTTCTTGAAATTTTTTCGATGAAAAATATTGTTCATCTTCGATAAATTGTTGGTACTCGGCACTTTGCTCAAAATCCAAAATTTTATTGTATTCTTGAGTTAAAGCATCTCTTCTTTTTTCTTCCTTTGTTATTTTAGGAAAAAATTTAAATTTTGATAAAATCAGATAGCTATTTCCAAAAGATATATTTCCCATAATTGTTATTTTTTTCAGGCTGTAAAATTATTAAAATTTCTATTTCAAAAACTTATTTTATTTTTTTCTTAATTTCAAAGCAATAATATTTACCAAAATCTTGCATCGGGTTCTGCTTCTTTCATTTCAATTTTGGCTATTTTTTTTATTTCTTCCCAGAAACAGGGATATGATTTACGCACAACATCCGGATTTTCGATTGCGATCCGGTCAAATATCATCATCAAGGGCGAAAAAGCCATTGCCATCCGGTGGTCATCATACGTTTTTATTATTTGACCGGTATATTGCAGTTTTCCTTTCGAGAGGAAAATCGTGTCTGTATTGTTGGAAGTTATTTTTGCTCCCAGTCGCGACAATTCTTGACATAATGCGTTGATCCGGTTGCTTTCTTTGAGTGGAAGACTTTGCAGACCATCAAAAACCGCTTCTATTCCGAGAGCGGCAGCCGTGACAATAAGCGGCTGGGCTAAATCCGGTTCATTTTGCAAGTTGAGATGCAGTCGTTTGTTTATATGTGGAGTTTTTGTGATTGTCACTCCTTCTTTGTGAAATTTTGTTTGTACACCCATCCGGCTAAAATATCCGGCTACTTTTTGGTCTCCTTGCAGACTTTCTTCAAAAAGTCCCGGAAGCTTTAATGTGATATTCTTCTTCTGGCTCAAAGCGACTATTGAATACCAAAAAGCGGATGACGACCAATCGTTTTCGATCGCAATTTCTCGAAAACGGAAGTTCCTTGCACGGACTTTAATGATTTGATTCGTGATTGCGGTTTTGATTCCCATTTTTTCGAGCAGGCGTATCGTCATTTGGATGTAAGGCATGGATATGGCTGGATGTGTAAAGTGGATTTCCAATTCATCTTTGATCAGAGGACTTATCAATAGCAAAGCACTTACAAATTGACTACTCTGCGAGGCATCCAATTGTATGGCTTTTCCTGTCAATGTTTGACCTGAAATGTAGAGAGGAAGGTGTCCGGGTTTTTCCAAATACCGGATGTCAGCGCCAAGTTGAAGCAAAGCATCGACCAATGGAGCAATAGGGCGTTGGGTCATACGAGTGGGACCTGGCAGTGGCCATTTTCCTTCTTGTTTGGAGAGAAATGCAGTCATAAAACGTGCTACTGTACCGGCATCTTCGACCATGATCGATGAGCTTGAAGAAAGATTGAGCAATGCGGACTTTAGAAGTTCCGTGTCTCTTGCCGTTGAATATACGCCTGTGCTAATGGTCTGATGAGCAATGTATTGGAGCAACAATTGGCGATTGGATAAACTCTTGGAGCCGGGCAAAGAGATCTGTATTGAATTTTTTGTCGTGGGATGGGAGTGAAGGTGGATGATATGCATATTGCCGAAAAGTATTCAGGAAGACAACTATAGATATTTAGATAAATTCTCAAGTCTTTTTTTTGCATTCTCGAGATGTTCGATAACTTTAAGCTCGCGCTCCAATGCGTTTTTTTGGTTTTTTAGATATTCTTTTGCACCTTTGATGGTGAATTTTTTTTCTTTCAAAAGGTGTACTACCAATTGCAGATCGTCAATATCTTTTTTTACAAAACGTCTGTCGCCCCGCTTATTTTTTTGGGGATTAATAAAACTGAACTCTTTTTCCCAGAATCTAATTTGAGAAGTGCTGACTCCCAATGCCTTGGCAACCTCACTGATGGTGTAATAATATTTCTCATTTTCAAAAAGAAATGGATTGCTCATAGCATATCAATATTAATCAAAACTTTGGTTGGGCATTTTTGAAAGTTCCAGCATATGATCAAATTCTTCCGGAGTGAGGTCATTGAAGAAGTAGTACATCGGATTGACTTTTTTGTCTCCTTTTATCACCTCATAATGGAGATGGGGAGCAGTTGATAGCCCGGTGTTTCCTACCAAACCGATGACTTGTCCTCTTTTGACCTTTTGTCCTTTTTTGACCAGTATTTTATACAGATGTGCATAGCGTGTTTTATAACTATAACCATGGTCAATAATAACCTCATTGCCATATCCTCTTCGTGAAATTTTGGTGCGAGTCACGACTCCATCGCCTGTCGCATAAATCTTGGAGCCTCGCGGAGCGGTAAAATCAATGCCGTCATGAAATTTCCACGTTTTGTAGATCGGATGAATACGATAGCCGAAAGGAGAAGCGATACGTTTTAGCTCTTTATTGCTGATAGGTTGAATAGCAGGAATATGGGCGAGCATTTTCTCTTTGTCCTTTGCCATTTGATATACTTCTTCGAGGGATTTGGACTGAACGACCAATTGTCCGGTGACATTATCAATCTTTTTGGCTACTTCGGTCAGAATATCCGAATTTTCAAGTCCTTGCAACTCGGCATAGCGATCGACACCACCATATCCGGCTTGCCGGATGCTTGTTGGTACCGGCTCGGCTTCAAAAATTACACGATAAACATCATCGTCATGTTGTTGAATCTCTGCCAAGACACCTTGTATCTTATCCAATTTCTCGTTCATCAATTCAAAGCGTAATCGATATTCTGCAATCTCTCTTTTGAGGGATTTCTCTTTGGGAGAATCGATTGTATTGTAGGCAATTAGCATTACGATAATGGCAAAAAGTATCACCATAAAAAAGAATTTTAAATAATGCAAAAGATGCCCCTTCCACGTCTTTTGATCTTCAACAAATTGTAAAGTATGCGGGTCAAATTTATAAGCTGCTTTTTTCCCTTGAATCATAGTTCTAAATAATCTATTTGTTTGCTTTCTCTCTCCAATATTTAAATCTACCCAATCTAAATTTTACTTATTTCAAAAATTTCCGCAAAAGTACAAAAAATAATTTAATTTTGCCGATTCAATATTGGCTTTTTAACAAAATAATTGTTAATAAGTTCAAAAATGGTGTTTTGGGTAATGATTTTTGAATGATTACTTTTGGTTGAATTAGTTTTGTAAAAAAGATTTAAGTGTATGAATTCCAATGAAATAAGAGATGCATTTCTGAATTTCTTTCAGCGAAAGGGGCATCAAATTGTTCCTTCTGCTCCGATGGTCGTAAAAAATGATCCTACTTTGATGTTTACCAATGCGGGAATGAATCAATTTAAAGATATTTTTCTTGAATTGCGTCAAGCCAAAGAGACAAGAGTCGCTGATTCTCAGAAGTGTCTGCGCGTTTCGGGCAAGCATAATGATCTGGAAGAGGTAGGCAAAGATACGTATCATCACACGATGTTTGAAATGTTGGGAAATTGGTCGTTTGGTGATTATTTTAAGAAGGAAGCCATCGCATATGCTTGGGAATTTCTGGTCGAAGTGATGAAAATAGATAAAAACCGTTTGTATGCAAGCGTTTTTGAAGGGGATGAAAAAGATAATACGGCGATGGATGAAGAAGCAAAATCCTATTGGCTGCATTACCTTCCGGAGAATCACATTATCAAAGGAAATAAAAAAGATAATTTTTGGGAAATGGGAGATACCGGTCCTTGTGGTCCTTGCTCTGAAATTCATATTGACCTGAGAAGTGAAGAGGAACGCGCCAAGGTGCCGGGAGACAAATTGGTGAATAAAGATCATCCTTTGGTTATTGAAATTTGGAATCTCGTTTTCATTCAATACAACCGTAAGCAAGATGGCATGTTGGAGGCTTTGCCCAAAAAACACGTGGATACCGGTATGGGCTTCGAACGCTTGTGTATGGTGGTGCAGAATAAAAAATCAAATTATGATACCGATGTGTTTCAGCCTATTATTCAGACGATTGCCCGTTTGAGCAATCAGGTTTATGGAAACAATGAAGAATTGGACATAGCGATGCGTGTAATTGCAGATCATATCCGGACAATCGCCTTTTCGATTGCCGACGGACAACTGCCTTCCAACGAAAAAGCCGGCTACGTCATCCGTCGTATCCTTCGCCGTGCGGTACGATATGCTTTCACATTTCTTGGTCAAAAACAAGCATTTTTGTACCAATTAATACCTGTCTTGATCAAAACAATGGGAAAACAATATCCCGAAATTGCCAAGCAGGAGACTTTGATCACAAAAGTAACGGAAGAAGAAGAAAATGCTTTTCTCAGAACCTTGGAAATCGGTATAAAACTCCTTGATAAAGAGATTGAATCAATGCAAAAAAACGGACAAAAGTCTTTGTCCGGTAAACTTGCTTTTACTCTTTACGATGCCTATGGTTTTCCACCGGATTTAACATCTTTGATATTGGAAGAAAAAAATCTTTCTTTCGATCAAGATGGTTTTGACAAGGAAATGCTTAAACAAAAAGAGCGTTCTCGTAGTGCTGTCAAACAGGAAACCGAAGAATGGATTGTCATTCGTGAAACGGATGAAGGAAAATTTATTGGTTATGATCACCAAGAAGCCAAGGTGAGAATCACCCGTTATCGCAAAGCGAAACTCAAATCCAAAGAAGTCTTTCATTTGGTTTTTGATCAGACTCCGTTTTACGGAGAAAGCGGCGGACAAGTTGGAGATACCGGTTATATCGAAGCCGGTGATGAAAAGATTTTTGTTGTTGATACACAAAAAGAACATAATCTTACGATACATACCGTGACAAAATTGCCTGCCGGAATTGAAGCGGAATTTCGGGCAGTCGTGAATACTTCAAGACAACAGCTTACCGCTTGCAATCATAGCGCTACCCATCTTTTGCACTTTGCCCTTCGTGAAATATTGGGCACTCATGTCGAGCAGAAAGGTTCACACGTCGATGAAAAAAGATTGCGTTTTGATTTTACGCATTTTCAAAAAATTAGTGACGAAGACATTCAAAAGATTGAAAA
>CAZLTF010000533.1:0-2160 GCA_964562195.1 uncultured Bacteroidales bacterium
AAAGGGATTTGATAATTTAAGGTTGATTCGCGGCGAGTCCATTACGGATAGCACGTATTTAAAACCCAAGGGCAGCCGGGACGTGGTGCATTTTACGGTGGAAGGGGCGGCCAAGTTTGCCGGGCAGTTGGAGAGATTGGTGGAAAATTAGAGAATTTTATCAAGGGATCGGCAACGATGAAAAAAATGCTTGTTAAAAGCGTACACAATAATTATTTTATGTGAGCGTTTTTAACAAGGAGAACGAATATGAAGGTTCAGGAAGTCGTGGAACTATTCAAGCGGCATAAGTACTATCTGACCTCTTCACAACTTGTGGAGTTTCGGGTGCACACGTCGCTGATACGTAAAATGTTGGATGAAGGGCGACTTGAAAAGGTAAAACGCGGGCTATATCGTTTGCCTGCCGAGGCAATTCCGGACACCGAGAATTTTACCTTTGATTATTTTGATGCGGCTATTGCTGTACCAGAAGGTATTTTTTGCCTGACGACAGCTCTTCATTACTACGGACTTTCTACCAAGAGGCCATCGGTGTTTGATATTGCGATTCCCCGTACTCGACGTACGCCAAAACTTTACACAGTGGCCGTTCGATTTTATCGTTTTCAGGAACCTTATTTTTCGTACGGAATGAAGGAGATTGAGACCTCTGTAGCTACCATAAGAATGTATGACAAAGAAAAATCGATATGCGACGCGTTTAGACAAAGGCGCCTTATCGGGGAAGATATAGCCTTGGAGAGTTTGAATACATATCTCAAGCAAAGCGATAAGAATATCAACAAGCTGCTTGAAACAGCGAGGCTATGTAAAGTAAAACATCTTGTTGAGCCTGCAGTGAAAGCCATGGTGGGGTTTTAGCATGGCAAGGAGAGATGTAAAAGATCTTGAGGCGTCCATTCGAGCTCGATTATTAAAAATTGCTAAGGAAACAGGTGAAAATTACAATGCGGTTTTACTTCGTTTTTTTCAGGAACGTTTTTTGGCGCGTCTCGCCGAGTCGAGATACCAAAAGCATTTTGTTTTAAAGGGGGGATTACTCCTGTTGGTACATCATGGGTCTGCGTTTAGGCCAACCGTAGATATTGATATGCTTGGAATAGACATATCTAACGAGCCCGAAGTTTTGGTGGATATTATCAGACAAATAGCAGAACTTGAACTGAAAGATGGGGTGCGATTCAGGACGTCTCCTATTGATTATAAAATGATAAGGGAAGATGCTGAGTATCAAGGTTGGTGTTTTTCTTTTGGGGTAAGTCTTGGTAAAATTAAGACAAGAATGCAAGTAGATATTGGATTTGGAGATGCCGTTGCGGGTGACTTTTTACAAGGCAAGCTTCCGTCGTTGCTTCCTGATATTTCTGTTGCCGAGTTGTTGCTTTATCCTTTGGAAACGGTTATTGCCGAAAAATTTCAGGCAATGGTTTATTTGGGCATGGCAAACAGTAGGATGAAAGACGTTTACGATATTTTATTTTTAGCAAAGAATACGTCTTTTCTTTTGGAGAATCTCAGGGAGGCGATTGATTTGACGTTTATTCGCCGAAAGACAGATGTGAACCGACGATTTTTTCTTTATCAATCTGAATTTATTCAGAAGAAAGAAAAAATGTGGCGGGCCTTTTTAAAGAAAATTGGAAGTAGTGAATCGCTGCAATTTTCATCGGTTATTGAGCAAATTAAAAAATTTTTGGAACCTGTATTAAGAGCAAAAAAAGATGAGTTCGATTTGGTTTGGGAACCAAAAATCTGGGCTTGGAAAGAATCGGAAAGAAAATTAATAAACCATTAATACTAAAATAATTTGAGATGAGAGACGTCAAAATGAGTACAAAACATATTAGCAGAAGAAAATTTCTAAAACAAACCACATTAACAGCATTGGGAAGCACGCTGTTAACTTCGTCACTATTGAAGGCGGAGAATGGTAGACGCAGGCCGAACATCATCTTTTTTATTACCGATGATATGTACCCCGACATGCTCAATTTTTTACCGGAAGGTCGCGGGAAGAATTTGACACCCAATATCGATCGCCTGGCCCGTGAAGGTACGATTATGATGAATCAATATGTCAGTTCACCGGTGTGCACGCCCAGTCGCTTTTCCTGCCTGACCGGCAAATTTGCCAGCCGGGCGACTAATGAGGAGTTT
>CAZLTF010000534.1:0-1814 GCA_964562195.1 uncultured Bacteroidales bacterium
TTCATATTGATTTCGAAGCTGTGTGAAATAACATTTACAATTTCATCCAACAAGCCTTTTTCATCCGTCCCAAACAGTTGAATAGCAGCAAGATATTCGTTTGATTTCCCTTTGTTGTTTTTCCATCTAACATCCATTGATACACCTCCCGAGGCTGCGATATCTCTTTTTGTTTTGACACAATCCATGTGATGTATTTTTGTTTTCTCATTGGAAATAGGTACTCCTATGATGGGATCTCCGGGTACGGGATAGCAACAATGGGAGATTTTGACATTGTCCATTATTATCTCCTTGTCTTTGTGGATAATATAGTCCGAATAATGATTGTCTTTGTTACTGATTTTGTTTGTTTTGCCGGGTAATATCCAGTTGATAACTTTGAAAAAATGGTTTGTTTTTAAAGGATATTGTTGCAAACCTTTCTCAATATCATAAAATTGGATTTGTTCTTGAAATACTTGAAATAAAAACTCATTTCTACGATTGATATTAAATATTTCCATCAGATGTTGAACATTGGCATCATTAAATTCAATTCCCAATTTTTTTAAATGTCTTTGCAATGTTTCTTCACCTTCTATCCTGTGTTGAGAGAATTTTTTGCTAAGTGCGTTATATATTCCCTTCATTGCTCTTCCCGTCTTGACGTTGTCCAACCAATTTTCTTTGACTTGATTTTGTTTTGCCGGAATGATGTTGACAATATCTTTATTTTTCAAAACGTGAAAAATACTTCGCGGTTCATTGTTGATAAGTACGGCAGCAGTTTTGTTTCCCAGTTTGGTTTGAATGGCGTATGCAAAGTCCAATGCCGTAGAGCCTTCGGGTAGATTTTTTCGCTCACCGGAGCGTGTAAATACCACCACGTTTTTCATCGAAATATAACCTTCAAATCTTTTGAGAAAAAAGGCACTGATTCGATCTACATCTCCGGTTAATTTTCCGATGGCTTTAAGCCAATTTTCGATATTGCTTCTTCCTTCTTTGATATAATCTTTTTTGCCTGCTCTATTGTAGCGAAGAGCGTAACCTTTATTGGCAATTTCGTACATCCGCTCGGACATGATCGCCACATTAATCCAATGCCCTTGATATTCCTTGTCTTCACCTTTGTAGGGCTTGATAAATGCCGTTTCCAAAGCCCGGTAATCATTGGTACGGGGAATGCTGATGTAATCGTTGATGGTATTGTAAAGATATTTCAGACTCAATCCCGAATATATTTTAAACGCTATTTCTTTTTCTTTTTCGTAGGAAGACTCGAAGATAATTTGCAATGTAAATTTTTCACTGCAATATTTCACATCATGAATCGATCTATCGCCCATCAATTGGAGCAAATCAAAAGCGGATGCCTCCCTGATTTTAATTCTTCCGGGAACTCCGAGATTATCCAATATTTGATATATATCTTTCTTAATATCAGCTGTATAAACTTTTCTGATTTTTCTATTTTCAGACAATTGAGCTTTGAATTGTTGATATTTTTTCTGCTGTGAATATTTCACGGTTTCATTACCCAATTTTCGTTTCAACTCTCCCAGTCCCAATCGATGCGCCAAAGGGATAAAAAGCCACTCGGTCTCGGATGCTATACTTTGTTGTTTTTCGATCCGCATAGCTTCCAGAGTACGCATATTGTGAAGCCTGTCAGCCAATTTGATAATAATAACACGAGGATCATTTACAAAACTTTCCAATAGCTTCTTGATATTTTCCACTTTAAGCTTGGGTTTGTCTCCGTCGTATCGTGCTTTGTCAATCTTCGTCAATCCTTCTACAATAGAAGCAACTTCCTCTCCAAAATGATG
>CAZLTF010000535.1:0-1792 GCA_964562195.1 uncultured Bacteroidales bacterium
GAAATGCCAATAACATCTTCAAATCCGAGCTGATAAAACTCATAGATATCATTGGTGCGGAGCGAATTATCGACCTTGTTTACTGCGACTATTGTTTTTTTCTTCACCCTTCTGACGATGTCTGCCATCCCTTCGTCCATACTCGTAATTCCACTCTCACTGTCCACTAAAAAGACAATAACATCCGCTTCATTTAATGCCAGCAATACTTGCTCGCGTATAGCTTCCTCAAAAACATCTTCCGAACCGACCACATATCCTCCGGTATCAATCACCCAAAACTCCTTCCCGTTCCAGTCGGACTTTCCATAATGGCGATCACGTGTGACACCACTTGTCTCCTCTACAATAGCTTTTCGCTCTTGTGTAAGTCGATTAAAGAGTGTTGATTTGCCCACATTGGGACGCCCTACTATTGCAACGATGTTTGACATATTATTTTTTTTGCAAAGGTATATTTTATTTCCATCGGAAAAATGGATAATTACAATATAATTTTTTATCTGATCGTATGCTCCGCTTACCACTTCCCTTTCATACCAAATCTCAAATACGCAAGCTCTCAAAGAAAACTCTCAAAACACTTGCAAACAAACATATTACATAAACTTTTCAATGATGAGTTCAGTCTAAAAACAAGCAAATTCAAAAAAATCCCGTATATATTTTATTCTCAAAGAAGATGTTTGCGTTCCACAGAAGGAAACCCGAAATAGTTGGGAGATTTTGAGTGCAAAAAAAAAGCCCCAGCTTCCGCTGGGGCTTCCATTTTACCATAAGAAACTCCTGTTATCCATGTTGAATATTGGCAATAGATGCCGCCAAACGTGCGATAGGGACTCTAAATGGTGAGCAACTTACATATTCCAATCCTGTCATATGACAAAATTCTACGGAATTAGGCTCTCCGCCGTGTTCTCCACAGATTCCCAATTTGATATCAGGACGGGTTTGTTTACCTTTTTCACAAGCCATTTTGACCAATTGCCCGACCCCTTCTCTATCCAATACTTGGAAAGGATCTTGTGGAAGGATTCCGAGGTCTTGGTAAATATCAATGATTTCGGAAGTATCATCACGTGAATAACCGAAAGTCATTTGAGTCAAGTCATTCGTACCGAAGGAGAAGAATTCTGCGTGTTTGGCTATTTGGTCGGCAGTCAAAGCGGCACGGGGAATTTCGATCATTGTTCCCACGAGAAAATCAATTTTATCATTTCTTTCTTCAAATACTTTGGCTGCGGTTGTCCTGACGATATTTTCTTGATATTCAAACTCTTTGGAAGTACCTATCAGAGGAATCATAATTTCCGGTTTTGCGGTAATACCTCTGGCTTTGAGATTTAATGCAGCTTCGATAATGGCACGAGTTTGCATCTCTGTAATTTCGGGATAAGTATTACCCAGACGGCAACCACGGTGTCCCAACATCGGATTAAATTCGTGCAAAGCTTCTACTTTTTCTTTTACTTCTTGGAGTGTAATGCCCATTTCATCTGCCATTTCTTGTTGATTTTCGTCTTCGTGAGGCAAAAATTCATGCAAAGGCGGATCCAATAAACGAACCGTCACAGGAAGATCGTGCATTGCTTCAAAAATACCTTCAAAGTCTTCTCTTTGAATAGGCAGCAATTTATCAAGGGCAGCTCTACGACCGGCTTCGTCGTCGGCTAATATCATTTCGCGAACCGCGATGATCTTATCTCCACCGAAGAACATATGTTCGGTACGACAAAGACCGATTCCCTTAGCGCCAAAATTGCGAGCTACTTGTGCATCGTGTGGTGTTTCG
>CAZLTF010000536.1:0-1766 GCA_964562195.1 uncultured Bacteroidales bacterium
GGAGAAAGATTTTCTGCTGGGACAAGAAGTAGAAGTAATCAAAGGAGCTTTCAAAGGACAAATAGGAAGATTAATAGAGATCAACACAAAAGAAATGGTAGTTATTGAGCTGGAAGCCATTAATAATTACATCCCCATTCATATCCATAGAGCATTTTTAAAAAAAATTAACTAATTCTTTGCAAAATTAAAATAATGAGTAATTTTGCTACTCATTATTGAGATATATGTTAGAAACATTGATATCATCAAAAACGAGGGTAAAACTGTTAATCCGGTTTTTTTTAAATCCGGATTCAAGGGGATATTTGCGTGTATTAGCGAGTGAATTTGGTGAATCTACCAATGGAATCAGGGTTGAACTCAATCGACTGGAAGCCGCAGGACTATTGCGATCCAATATTGGGGGAAACAAAAAATATTTTGAGGCTAATGTCTCCCATCCTTTGTTTAATGATATTCGCAATATCATTTTAAAGCATATTGGATTTGACAAAATAATCGACAAAATTGTCAATAACTTAGGAGAGCTTCGTAAGGTGTATATTACCGGAAGTTTTGCCAAAGGCTTGGATAGTAATGTCATTGATTTGATTTTTGTAGGCGATGATATCAATAAGGAGTATTTAGTCTCATTGGTTGAAAAAACGGAAAAGTTAATTCATAGAAAGATCCGGTATTTAGTGATTCTGGAAGATGAAGTTAAAACTTTTGTAGAGGAGAAAGACAAGGAAAATATCCTTGTTTTGTGGGAAAAAAGATAAAATTTGTACTCTTTATAACTATCAGTTGTACAGAGTGTTACAGTCTCCTTATGTGACTGAGGGGGCGGAGCTGTAGGAAGACTAATCCGGCTGACGGAGGGATGAACTAATTTGAGTTTTAATTGGAAAAAGAAAAAAGTAATGGACAAAGGGAATTTGAAAAATTCTAAAATTCTGGTTACCGGTGGTGCCGGCTTTATCGGGTCTAATCTGATCGAATATTTTCTTAAAAATAACAACGAAGTAATTTGTTTGGATAACCTCAGTACAGGACATAGAAAGAATATTACCGAATTTCTTTCCAATCCGAATTTTCAGTTTATGGAAGGGGATATCAGGGACTTGGATACTTGCAAAAGAGCTGTAAGGGATTGTGAGTATGTGTTTCATGAAGCTGCTTTGGGTAGTGTGCCTCGTTCGATCAATGATCCGGCTACTACCAATTCGGTCAATATTGACGGTTTCCTCAATATGTTAATTGCTTCCCGCGATGAAAAAGTGAAACGATTTATTTATGCGGCAAGTTCTTCGACCTATGGCGATTCAAAAGAACTACCCAAAATAGAAGAACGAATAGGAAGACCTCTCAGCCCCTATGCGATAACAAAGGTTGTAAATGAATATTTTGCTAAAGTCTTTAGTGAATTGTACGGTATGGAAACTATCGGCTTGCGCTATTTCAATGTCTTTGGCAAAAGGCAAGATCCCAATGGAGCATACGCAGCTGTGATACCCCTCTGGGTCAAAAAGTTTATTCATCATGAGTCTCCGGTCATCAATGGGGATGGTTCATACAGTAGGGATTTTACTTATATCGATAATGTGATTCAAGCGAATGAACTTGCAGCCCTTACTTCTACCGAAGACTTTATAAAAAAAACAAACGAATATTTCAAAGGGGATGCTCAAGAAATAGTGTATGAGGTGTTTAATGTGGCGTATGGAAAAAATACTACACTCAATTCATTGTTTGAGAGTCTGCGAAATAATTTATCTGTTTTT
>CAZLTF010000537.1:0-2647 GCA_964562195.1 uncultured Bacteroidales bacterium
TGTTTTTGACACTTGGAAATTGTGGAATAAAACAGAAGGAGCTTTTGATTGGCTATATGAATTTAAACAAAAAAGGCTAAAAACAAATTAAATTACTTTGCCCGGTAAACAAGCCCTGAGAACATCCCACAGCACCCATAATAAAATTCCAATCCTTCCGGAATAAAATGCGCTTTTTGTCTTCGGAAAGGTTATATTCAGTGGGAAGTTTGTTCGTGTTCTGCTAAGAAAATCTCCATTGTTGATAGTTTTATGCCTATTCCATATTTTGGATTCATTTTTTTCATACTTTTGCAGTAAAAAAGTACCACAATGAAAAAAAGAGTTTATACCAACACGGTTTTATTGGCAATAGCAATACTATTGTCGGGATTTGTCCAAGGGCAAGATGTTCAAAAAGATTATTCGGAAATTCATTTTTATCGACCTGCAAAAGCATTTATTCATGGTACGGCATCGATAAACCTGAATATTATCATTGATGATAAAAATATCGGTTCTCTGCTGGATGCTACCAAGTTAGAATATAAATTGTATGGTGAGAAAGATGTAAAAATAAAATGTGTTGCGAATTTTGCCAACGGCAATGTCGGGAAACCATTCGTAACAACAATACATGTCAAGAATGGCGAAGACTATCACATTTCTCTATCGATTATGAGTATTACGCTCTCTATAAAAGCCACATTCTTGCAGGATGCAAAATTGGCAGAGATACAAGCAAAAAAATATGTGGATACGATCCTCGTTGATGAAAAAGAAGTGAAATCGCACGAAACGGAAGTGGCCACTGACAAACCTTATAAATCCAAGGCTGCACGACTCAAAGAGTTGAAACAACTACTCAAAGATGAGCTTATCACACAAGAAGAATATGATGAGGCACACAAAAAAATAATCAACGAATAACAGCGGAATGTCCTACACTTTTCATCAAAAAACCATACGTTTCCTTCTATTATTAACGATTGTGGTAATAGTAGCTGCTTGCGGAGAGAAGAAAATACAACTTCATACCACCGCCAATTCTTTACAATATGTCGAGAGGTACACGCGAGGTCCTATTGCTTCCGATGCGAGTATCGTCGTCCGGTTTAAGCAAGACTTGGGCGAAAAATTTCAAGCGGGAATAGAGCTTGACGATTTACTCCAATCCGAGCCTGCGATACAGGGAAGATGTGTCGTATCTTCTGCAAACACAATTGAATTTACACCCGACCACAAGTTTAAGCATGGACAATTGTACCAATTCAAATTGCGACTTACCAAACTCTTTTCCAAAGCGGAAGCGGATTTTGATTTCAAGATTCAGGTTGTCCCATTGCAAGTGGATTTTATTTCTTTGGGGCTAATCCCCGATCCCCGATCACCCCAGAAGACCTACCTCTATTCGGGCAAACTGCTTTTTACGGATAAAGTAGATATGGAAAAAGCAAAATCTTGCATTCAAGCGGAATATATGAATCAAGCTTTGAAAATTGATTTTCGTCCTATGGAAAGTGATAAGGAATTGGTTTTTGATATAACGGAGGTGGTACGTCAAGAGGAAGCCCAAGCACTACACTTACATATAGATGTTTCTCCATTGGATATTGACTACAAAAGTGAGCAAGAAATACGTGTGCCCGGTTTTACCGAATTTGAAATTACGCAAGTAAAACCCATCAACGAATCTTCGCAATATATTGAAATTCAGTTTTCTGACAATCTCAAAAAGAAACAGAATCTACAAGGTCTTATTGAAATAATAGATATCAAGACCTCCAAATTTCTCATACAAGACAATCTTATCAAAGTTTATCCTTCCAAGAAGCTAACAGGAAGTCAAGAGTTGAAAGTTTACCCCGGTATTCGCAGTGAATATGGAATAAAATTGAAAGACCGCTTTGATTATCAGCTTAGTTTTCCAAGTGGCAAGCCGGAAGTTGCATGGATCAAAGAAGGCGTTATCCTACCCAATTCGGAAGGTCTTCATTTGGCATTCAAGGCGATCAATCTCAGAGCAGTGGATGTCACCATCACCAAAGTGTATGAAAACAATGTTTTACAATTTTTGCAAGACAATGATTTCAATGATAATACTCGTCTTAAAAAAGTAGCTAAACCTCTCTTCAAAAAGCGTTTGCATCTCGAAGATCCTTCGCTGCGACTTGATACTTGGCACGTATTTTCCATTGATTTATCGCAACTTGTCGAGCAAGAACAAGGAGCAATCTACCGCGTAAAAATTTCTTTCAAAAAAGAATATGCAGCGCTGCCATGTCTTCAAGATCAGAAAATCGAAGGAGATGACAATTTAAATCAAGAAATTGATTGGTCGGAATGGAAATATAGCGAAGATGACTATTACTGGTGGGATGATGAAGATTATCCGTATGGCTATGATTGGGACAAAAAAGATGATCCTTGTGATGTGTCATATTATACATCAGACCGTTGGATAGAACAAAATGTATTGGCAACGAACCTCGCTGTAATTGCCAAAAAAGGTGAAGACAATTCATTTCATATTACCGTGACCGACATTCGTACGACCCTTCCGGTAAATGACGTGGAAATAAGTATTTACAATTATCAACAACAGCTTATCCGCTCCGCCAAAACAGATGATAATGGATTTTGCAATATATATAGTGATGAAGAAGCC
>CAZLTF010000538.1:0-2188 GCA_964562195.1 uncultured Bacteroidales bacterium
TGTTTTAGCATTTTCTTTCGCCGTTCCGCTCGAAGTTGTCGAAGTCTTCTTTTTTCATTTCTAATACTTTGTCTCTCCCTTTTCCTTTTTTCCCGAATACGCTTTTTATATCTACTCATAAGTGCACACTTTTTTCAAATACATTTAATCGGTATCGACACAAATATGTTATAGACAAATTCCATCCTTTATTTAATGATTAATGAATATGGAATTCTCGCCTGAATAGTCCGGCATTGAATCATATCATCCAGATATTGCAATGTTTCTTGTGTTTCTTGAAACCCTTTTCCCAAAGAAAACATATTCCTTCCCGAGAGATCATCCAGTATTTGTTGAAACATTTCTTTCTGTTTTGGAAATTCGACCAATCTATATACAGACAATTGTCCCAAATCTACCACCTTCTTTATAGCCTCATCAATTCCACCAAAAGCATCAATAAGACCAATTGCCAATGCATCGCGCCCTGCCCATACCCGACCTTGCCCGATACTATCTACTGAGGGTACAGACATATGCCTGCCGATAGACACATGTTGAATGAAGGTTGAATATATTTTCTCAATCTGTGCCTTCAATTTTCTCCTCTGGAATGTCTGCATTGGCTTATTTAATGATATATAATCCGAATTAGAATTGGATTTCACTTCATCAAAAGTAATTCCCAACTTATTATTTAACATCTTCTGGATATTGGGAATAATCCCAAAAACACCTATAGAACCTGTAATAGTACTTGGTTCAGCATAAATAAAATCCGCTTTACAAGCAATATAATAGCCCCCTGAGGCAGCTACGCCCCCCATCGAAACGACAACCGGCTTCACTTCCTTGAGCAACTCCAGCTCATGAAGAATAATATCCGAAGACAGCGCATCACCTCCCGGCGAATTAACTCTCAAAACTACTCCTTTTATTTTTTCATCCAACCTCAAACCTCTGATAATTTGACTAAACTCTCCATCGCTTATAGCACCTTCAACGGCATTTTCTCCCTTTACAATATTACCGCTTGCATACACGATTGCAATTCTATCCGAAGACCATTTCCCGATATTTCGTATGGATGTATAATAAGAACGCTCTTCGACAAAATTATGTTTTTCTACACGATTGACTCCCAACTCTTCACTCAAACGTTCCAAAAAAACATCGTATGTAATCAAGTCATCCACAAAACCCAAATCTTTCGCTTCTTTGGGATCTTGAAGCATCAGATTATCTGCCGCCGTATTAACTTGCTCTACCGAAAGCCCCCGGTCATCCGCAATATCCATAGCCACATTGTCCCAAATGGTCTGAGTAAACTTCTTCGTTTGTTTTCTATTGGCTGCACTCATCTTGTCCATAATAAAAGGCTCAACAGCACTCTTATATTCTCCATGACGAACAACTTGTGCTTCAACCTCCAACTTTTCGAGCAAGCCTTTGTAAAAAGCAATTTGAACATATACTCCTTTCAAATCAATTGAACCCAACGGGTTAATAAATATTCGATCTGCAACAGTCGCCAAATAATAGGCTTTTTGAGAAAAAGTATCTCCGTAAGCATAAATAAATTTACCGGATTCCTTAAACTGTTTTAATGCCATCCTAATTTCCGAAATAGTAGCATAAGATGTAGGAATATCACTCAAATGAAGATATATACCTTTTATATTAATATCATCCTTTGCCGTTTTGATCATTCGAATAATATCAAATAAACCCGGTTCAATTTTAAACATTGAGTTGAAGTTAAAAATATCCTCCGGCTTATTTGGTGTTCTATCCGGAATTTTGTGATCCAAGTAGAGCGTAAGAACAGAATTTGAATTTACAACAATCTTCTCCTTTTCACCAAAGCTTTTCAAACTCCCAATCAGTGTTGCAAGTACAAACATTAAAACAATAATTGAAAGAAAAAAACCAAGCATTGACCCGAAAATAATTTTAATAAAATTCATACCACAAATACATTTTATAAATAGTTGGTAAAAGTACTAATAATTTTATTGTCAATATCAAAATGTAATTTTATTTTGCAAACCAATAATTCATTTGAATATGTATAGAAAAAAAAACATAGTACTGTTACTTGGTAGCAATATAGGTGATAGAACGAAAAATCTCAAGACTGCAATAGTACAAATAGAGCGAAATATCGGTAGTATTGATAAGTTCTCAATGACATATAACACAAAAG
>CAZLTF010000539.1:0-7061 GCA_964562195.1 uncultured Bacteroidales bacterium
CTGATAACTCCCGGCCACCCAACTCCCCGTAGGGTCACATTCAACTCTTACACTGTCTGATAACTCCCGGCCACCCGACTCCCCGTAGGGTCACAAAATAGAACTTCGCGCTCGGAGAGCGCAGAACCACAGCGCGCCTTCGGCGCACACATCTTCCGCACTTTCAGCGCGAGAAGTTTCCATTTGTGAAGATATTATAACCCGCGCGAACTTTTTTCGAACAACAATCGCGGAGCGATTGCAATTAAGGAAAAGGAATGCCGTGCGCGTGCTGTTTATTGCGTGCGCCTTGTGGGGCGCACGCTCTCCATGCACAACCCTCCTGCACACGCGAGAGTGTAATTTGCGCTAGGAACGCTTTGTGGCAACTTTACACAATACGACCGCGCCACCCTCGCCTCCGCTATCGCTTCGGCGAGCCGCAAAAACAAAATTTGCCTTTTCCTTTTTCAAAAAAATGGGGGGCAAAAAAAGAAAAAACGCAAAGGCAAAATTTTGTTTTTGCGGGTTCGCTTCAGGTGTAAAAGAACAAAATCTTGTTTGGAAATTCTCGGATTTCTTGCTATCATAGTAATATAATAAACAATCACAGCCGAGATACTTATAATTATAGTAATATATTACAATGAATGCAAACAAGAAATCCACAATAGCAAAGAATATTAAAAAACACCGAGAGAAAATCGGTGTTTCTAAGACAGATTGTCAAAGCTGGATGATGTTACCTATAACACCATAATAAAGATAGAGTCAGGAGCAAACATAAATCCCACGATTGATACGATGACAAAAATTGCAAAGGCACTCGGTGTTGGCGTTGATGATTTAATACAGGAATAATTATGACAAACTCAAAAGAAGCAAAAGCGCGAATAAAAATCAACAAACTACTCGAAGAGTCGGGGTGGAGATTTTTTGACACAGAAAAAGGTCCGGCAAATATTCAAGTTGAGCCAAATGTAAAAATTACCCAAAAAGATATTGACGCTTTTGGTGAAGATTTTGAAACTACTAAAAATGGATTTATTGATTTCTTGCTTTTAGATAAAGAAGGTTTTCCGCTTGTTATTTTGGAAGCCAAAAAAGAAGGAAAAGATCCGCTTGATGGCAAAGAGCAAGCTCGTCGATACGCAAAAAGTGAAAATGCTCGTTTTGTTATTCTCTCAAACGGCAATTTACACTATTTTTGGGATTTGGAGCGAGGCGATCCTGAAATTATTACCGAATTTCCAACGCAAGAATCTCTGATACATCGTCTTGATTTCAAGCCGGATAACAAGCGACTTGCTGATGAAGAAGTAAATGACGATTATATTGCACTCACTCAAAATCCAAATTTCAAAGATGACCCTCGTTATCAAGACGAAGAAACTCGCACAAAATATTTGTGGGATGAGGGGTTAAGAATCCTGCGGCCCTATCAGCTCAAATCAATTCATGCTTTGCAAAAATCCGCTGAAAGCGGAAATGATCGTTTTCTTTTTGAGATGGCGACAGGAACAGGAAAAACTCTTATTTCTGCTGCAATTATCAAATTATTTTTGCGAACAGGAAATGCAAAAAGAATTTTGTTTTTAGTTGACCGCTTAGAGCTGGAAGACCAAGCACAAAAAAACTTTGTGCAATATTTAAGTAATGATTTTCAGTCTGTAATTTACAAACAGAATCGTGATGACTGGAGAAAAGCGGATATTGTTGTTTCCACGGTGCAAAGTTTATCGGCACAAGATAAATACAAAAAACTTTTCTCACCAACTGATTTTGATTTAGTTATTGCCGATGAATCACACCGAGCAATCGGCGGAAACTCGCGAGCAGTTTTTGAATATTTTATTGGCTACAAACTTGGGCTTACCGCTACACCAAAAGATTATCTAAAAAATGTTGATCCGCAAAAATTGTCTGCCAAAGACCCGCGAGCATGGGAACGCCGACAACTTTTGGACACTTACACTACTTTTGGTTGCTCAAATGGAGAGCCGACTTTCAGATATAGTTTACTTGATGGAGTAAAAGACGGATTTTTGATCAATCCTATTGTTGCTGACGCTCGTACAGATATTACCGCCGATCTTCTTTCAGAAAAAGGCTACGCCGTCATGGTAGAAAATGAAGATGGCGAAGAATCAGAAGAAACATTTTTTCAGAGAGATTTTGAAAAGAAATTCTTTTCGGAAAAAACCAATCATGTTTTTTGTCAAACTTTTCTTGAAAACGCTTTGAAAGACCCAATCAGCGGAGAAATCGGCAAAAGTATTGTCTTTGCTGTCAGTCAAAAGCATGCTTCCAAAATTACTCAAATGCTCAACAAAATGGCAAGCCAACTTTGGCCGGATAAATATAATTCTGATTTTGCCGTACAAGTTACATCGCACATCACAGACGCACAACAAATGACAATCAATTTTGCCAACAATAACCTCAACGGACACACGAAATTTTTGGAAAATTACAAATCAAGTAAGACGAGAGTTTGTGTGACTGTTGGGATGATGACAACAGGCTATGACTGCCAAGATATTCTTAACCTCGTATTGATGCGACCGATTTTCTCGCCGACTGATTTTATTCAGATTAAAGGACGAGGAACACGAAAATTTGTTTTTGAATATACCGATGAATATGGAGAAAAGCATAAACACGAAAAAGAAAATTTTAAACTTTTTGATTTCTTTGCTAATTGTGAATATTTTGAAGAAAAGTTTGATTATGATGAAATTCTAAAACTTCCAATCGGGAAAGGTTCGGGCGGAGATGGTGGCGGTGGCGGAATTGATATTGATGAAATAGAAATTTTTGATCCTGACAAAGTAAAGACGCTCACTGAAAAGCCAATCGGTGTTGAGGGTATGAAAGTAGATCGCCGACTTTTTGAAAAAGCGCGCGAAGAGTTACAAGATGATGAAGAAATAAAAACTGCCGTAGAAAATGAGCAATGGGATAAGGCAGTACATATTGTCCGCGAGAAATACGAAGACAAACCAAAATTATTTTTAAATCTTGAAAAAATCCGCAAAAGTGAAAATCTTGATCGCCGTCTGTCGTGGCGTGAATTTTTGGAAAGAATTTTTGGGCGAATTGATAGATTTAAAGATAAAAATGAACTTCTTGAAGAAGAGTGTGAAAAGTTTATCTCTATTTACAAGCCGGAAAGTAAATATGTGCCGTATATCAAAAATTATCTCAAGGCGTATGTTACGGATGAAAAGTTTAGAGATATTATTAACAATAAACATTTTGCAGAACTTAATGTTTACGCAGGATTTACGATGTCGGAATTTAAAGCGTTAAATGGGTGGCGCGAAACGGTGCCGGAATACATAAAAGATTATGTATCGATTAACCAATTTATGAAATAAATTATGAGTATCTCAAGACCAAATCAAGCAGAAATTAATTTTTTAACTCTAGCCTATAATCGGTTTTATGATATTTTTGATGAAATTTTTGATGATCATTTTTGGCAGAAAGATAAATTTTATAGATTTTGTAAAATAAAAGACGGCTTTGCTGTTTATAGTGAATTATTAAATTATGAGCCAATTAAATCAGTTCTTAATTGGATGAAAAATGGCGGAAGACCTCCAATGGAAGGAGAAATCGGAGATGAATTATTTAGGTTTGTTAGAAATATTATTTTACACTTTCCATTTTTTGAAAGCTGGGATGATGTTTGGGTTAGTAAGGAAATTATCAATTGGAGTAAAGAAAAACAATTTATTGATAGATTTTTAGAAAAAAATAAAGGGAAGAAACAGGTTAAATATAGATTTTGGGAAGAATCAAAAAAACAGATGACTTATTTGAGTATTAATTTTCCAGATAAATATGGCGGCAAGGATAAAATATTTCTTAAGAATATTATTTTAGAGAAAGATGGTGTTAAATTTTCATATATTTTAATGCGGAATATTTTGAATACCCAAGTTGAAGAAATTAAAAATAAATAACCATGCTTGATCAAACTACAAAACGAAAAATTGACTCCGCCAGAAATATCCTTGTCGGTAAAGTTCCCGACCCAAAAGCGCAAGTGGAGCAAATTACAACTGCACTTGTCTATAAATTTATGGACGATATGGACAAAGAATCAGAAGAACTTGGCGGAAATGCAAGATTTTTTACCAATGGTTTTAGTCAATATGCTTGGACTAAACTTCTGGATAAAAAACTTTCAGGACAAGAGCGGCTTGATTTGTATGTGCAAGCAATCACGAATATGTCAAAAAATCCGCATATTCCGCAATTATTCCGTGATATTTTTAAAGGTGCATTTTTACCATTTCGTGATCCACGAACACTTACTTTATTTTTGAAGGAGATAAACGAATTTTCTTATGACCATAGCGAAGATTTAGGAAATGCATTTGAATATTTACTTTCAATTCTTGGTTCACAAGGCGATGCGGGGCAATTCCGCACACCACGACACATTATTGATTTTATCGTGGAAGTCATTGACCCAAAGAAAAACGAAACCATTCTTGATCCCGCTTGCGGAACGGCCGGATTTTTGATTTCTGCCTACAAACATATTTTGGAGCAAAACAAAGAAAAAGCACTTACACCGGACGAAAAGACAAAACTGATGAATAATATTGTTGGTTATGATATTTCACCCGACATGGTGAAATTGTCTCTAGTGAATATGTATTTACACGGTTTTCAAAATCCGCAAATTCACGAATATGATTCCTTAACAAGTGAAAAGCGATGGGATGAATCGTTTGATGTGATTATGGCAAATCCGCCATTTATGACGCCGAAGGGCGGAATTCGTCCACATAAAAAGTTTTCCATTCAAGCCAATCGTGCCGAAGTGCTTTTTGTAGATTACATTATGGAGCATTTGAATATTAACGGACGCGCGGGAATAATCGTGCCGGAGGGGATAATTTTCAAAGGTGATCGCGCTTACAAAGCTCTGCGACAAAAGTTAGTGGAGGATGGACTTTTTGCGGTGGTAAGTTTGCCGGCGGGAGTGTTCCAGCCGTATTCAGGAGTAAAAACTTCCATTTTGCTGTTTGACAATCAAGTCGCCAAAAAGAGCAAAGAAATGTTGTTTATAAAAATAGAAAATGACGGCTATGACCTCGGCGCGCAAAGGCGAAAGATTGATAAAAATGATTTACCAAAAGCATTGGAGCTAATTCAAAAGTACAAGAAGAGCTTAGACAGTAAGGATATATACTTGACTGTGCGAGATGTTAGAGAAAATAATATTTTACTAGTTTCAAAAAATGAAATTATTGAAAGTGGCGATTACAATTTGACGATGGATAAATACAGAAAAGACCCCTTGGAGTATCTGCAAAATATCATAAACATCAAAGATATTGAAAAAAGTTTGCAGCCAGCAATTGACTCTGTAAATAATTTTGTAAAGTCATCCGCTTTTTTGCAGTTGCAGGAAAACCTCAAAAAGATGACCGAGCAATATCAACAGTTGCTGGAGAATAGCCAAATCAAACAAGTTGTCGCATTGCAAAAAAAGTTTGCTGAAGAATTGAAAAAGCAACAAAAATGGCCGATGGTAGAGTTGGGAGAGGTTTGTGAAATTTTAGACAATTTACGAAAACCAGTTAAAAAAGGCGACCGAAAAAAAGGTGTCTATCCGTATTATGGAGCTACGGGAATACTTGACTATGTGGATAAATACCTTTTTGATGAGAAATTAGTACTTGTTGGCGAGGATGGTGCAAAGTGGGGTGTTGGAGATAAAACAGCGTTTATTGTAGATGGTAAATATTGGGTAAATAATCACGCACATGTTTTGCGTCCAAATAGAGAAAAATTACTGGATGAATTCTTAGTTCCAATTTTAAATAGCCAAGATCTTTCTAAATATGTGACAGGCATTACAGTTCCAAAGCTAAATCAAGCAAAATTAAAATCTATAAAGATCCCACTTCCACCACTTGAAGTCCAAAAAGAAATCGTGGAAAAAATTGAAGTCAAGCAACGCGCCATTGACGCCGCCCGCGAAGTTATCAAAAATCTCCAGAGAGAGAGGCGATATTTTGGTGAAGAGCTTAGAAAATTAGATGATGTTGAATGGGTGGAGTTGGGGAATGTTTGTGAAAATTTAGATTCAATGAGAAAGCCGGTAACAAAGTTAGGCAGAACGAATGGGCAATATCCGTATTATGGTGCTTCGGGAATTGTTGATTATGTAAAAGATTTTATTTTTGATGGCGATTACCTGCTTATCTCCGAAGATGGTGCAAATTTATTAGCACGCTCAACCCCGATTGCTTTTTCAATAACTGGTAGGGTTTGGGTAAATAATCATGCTCACATTCTAAAATTTGAAGAGAAGACAACTCAAAAACTTATCGAGCTTTATATTAATAGCATTGATATTAGTGAGTATGTTAGCGGGGCTGCACAACCAAAATTAAATCAAAAATCACTTAATTCTATCAAAATCCCCCTCCCGCCTCTTGCCATCCAAAAACAACTCGTCGCCAAAGCCGAAGAAGAAGAAAAAATCATTGAAGCCAACAAAAAACTGATTGAAATTATGGAACGAAAAATTGAAAAAGTGATTGAGGATATTTAATTTTTTTTTAATTTGTATGAATGAAGAAATAGCGCAAAAAATAAATAATATTATAACAACATTTTTTGATACTGAATGGTCAAGACAAGACTTTTTAACGGAAGATGACGTGCGCTGTCATTTGTTTTATAAACTTAGAGATAAGCTGAAAACAATGAGTGATGTGTCCGTGCACTCTGAGATTCGTTGGTATGGAGGAAACCCTGAAAATTCTAACCGACTAAAGTATAGAAGTGATATTGTAATATTAAACAATAATGACTTGCGTGTAGCAAATACCGATTTTTTTACACTTCCCTCAAAGGGGTATGGTTTTAATGATTACTATGCGGTGATAGAAATTAAGTTGCGACGTCCAAACAATAAACAATCAGACAATAAATATAATAAAGTTGTAATAAAGGACATTGAAAAATTGCTGGAAATTAGGAAGAGAACAGCCAAATATAACAGTATTGCTAATAAAAATTTTTTTATGATAGTTTTTGATAAAAAGTCT
>CAZLTF010000540.1:0-14691 GCA_964562195.1 uncultured Bacteroidales bacterium
CTTAATGTCCCACATCCGATGTCTGTTATTATTCCATTTGTGTTTTCCAATCCTTTTTTGCAAAAAGCAGCATAATCTTAGGGAGAATTTCCCCACATTATTTTATTGTAAAGCCCATTGCTTATTAGCCTGTCGTATAGAGCCGCTTGCGAATCATATTCACCCTTATGAAGTCCTTTGGGTTCATAGATACCATTCTCTATTTCAATTATTTCATCAATAAATAATTCTCTATTCATTTCTTTATTTTATTATTTTAGGGTCTGCTGAAAATCACAGAAGTGCCTTCATTTCTTTCATGTGTTTGAGAATTTTTTCAACAGACCCTAAGTAGCTCCAACAATGTCGAAACCAATAATTGTAATTGTCTATGAGTGTCCGCCCACAACAATTCTCAGAATTTTGATATTCAAAATCAGCCATCTCCATGCTTGCCAAACGATACAGCGTCTCCAGAAGATAGTCATTTTAGTAGGTACCGGAGCATAGGTAAAATCCGAATAACCTCTTGTTTTTTTTGTATCCATATTTTTTTATTTTATCATTCAAAACCTTTTTTATTTAACGAAATACATACTTCCGGAAAATAGTCCGGATTTCATATTCCTATTCGGGCAGCAAATACCAGAAGGGATAGCCTTTGGCTTTGTGCAAAAACATATAGTGCATAAACCATTTGAGCCAATGCCCTGCCAATCCTGGCTCGCCCATAGTATATCGAATAGAGCGACCGTATTTGGGATATTTTTCCCAATCTTGAACAATGGGGAATACGGTCATCGTCGCCGCCGAACCATGTGTCATTCCATAGCCCGCCGAAACAATACAAGCAGCACCCATCGTAGCCATCGATGCCCGGTGTTTCAATTGTGGACTGCCTGATTTTATCCAATCTCTGATATTTTGAGCTACAATTTTTCCGATTACACCCGAAGGCATTCCGGTGCGTGGTGGAGCCGGAGAAAGCGGTCTCCCATTGGGAGTCTTGTAGGGTTTGGAAATAGCATGAGGAGGAGCAAAGGCAATTCCGGCAGCAAAAATATTGGAATAATCCGGATTCTGATACGTCTCAGGCCAATCGGAAACGCTCCACTCATCGTAAGATTTCCCGGAATAATCGGCATCTACCACCATAAACCCATTGGGTTTGAATAATACATTCGTAATATCGTCTCCCGATTTGTCAAAAGCCTTGATTCCCGGACCGGAAAATGCCGGTATCAGCATTGAGAAATCAAATTCTTCCACCTTCTCTTTCCCTTCCATATCTTCATAATATACTTTCCCTTTTTCCACCTTATAAACGGAAGCCCTTTTGATCCAATGAATGCTGCGTTGTGCCAAAAACGATTCCGTAAAAATTTTGGTCGGTGTGATATATCCGCCGTATTTGATATATGCTCCGCCCATACCGAAATCTCCCAACTCATATTCGTTTGTGATCCACGTGATCTCAGCCATATGCTCCAATTTGCGTTTCTTTAATTCATAGGCCACATTGAGAATATATTCAAAAGCAGCACCTTGACAAGTAGCACTCCCGTGTCCCAATCCGATAAGAATTTTCTGTTTTTGGCCTTCTTTCATAAGGGCAATGGCCTTTTGCAATTCCTCCCAAGCGTGTGCAGCATGATCATAGCTGCAGACAGAAACCGTATTTCCTGCTTGTGGTCCCAGCCCTTCCGTTTTATCAAAACGCAAGGCAGGACCGGTAGCATTGATCAGAAAATCATAATCCACAAGTTCGGTCTGACCGGCTTTGTTACCTACATATTCAATGGCTACAAATGGACGATCATGAGTCCGATCCCCTTCCGGATGAATAGCTGTAGCCTTCGCTTGCTTAAAATCTATGCCCCATTTCTTGTATTTGGGAGCTAAATCAAAATAAACCTCTTTGGGGTTCATACGTCCTACTCCTACCCATATATTCGAAGGTACCCATTGATACTTCGAATTGGGTGATATTACTACCACTTCATGCTTTTTGCCCAACCATTTGCGCAAATAAGTAGAAGCTGTATGTCCGGCTATTCCAGCACCTAATACGATTACTTTTGCCATACTATTATTTTTTTGCAAAGTTACACATTATTTCTATTATTTAGAGATTTTCTAAATAAATTTACCGATTTTTTATGCTGATAGTCCTAATCTATTGAATATCTGTATATTATAGATATAAATATGATGAATTTCCTTCGTTAAAAATCAAATCTAAGATTGACAAATCAGGAATAAATGAATGTCGGTCTTCAAAAACCTGTGAATATACTTTCATCGGTTTTGTTTTTTGCATTTTTGGAGAAAAATAGTTTCTAAAATTTTTCACTTCATCCATTCCGGTTTCAATATACTTTTCGGTAAAAGACCAATCTAACTTTTGTTGTAATATGGATTGAAGAATTTCGATGGATTGCAAATTCAGGTCAATTAAAAAAGTATATTTCTTTTGATATATTTTTTTGATTTCATCTTGATAATATAAAAAAAACGGAGCATTGCTATATGCGGTGAGCAGTGCTCTCCAATGTTGCTTTTGCCAAGCTTCATCATATGCAATTTTGACATCTTTCATCGCTGTTTTACTTCCGCTTTCTTTTCGTACCGGAATTGTAAGCGTAAATTTTCCATGAGAGGTAGCAATTTCCATTCTATTCCGGTAGGTTTGTTTACGGTAGTATTCATATTTGTCGAAAAAGATATCATCTGCCTTCCTCAAAGAAGAATAATAAGAAACAGGACCGAAATAATACAAAGAAAATACATTCATACAACAACTATTTTTTTGCAAATGTAAGCAACTTTTTACCATTAAAATGGTCTTTCAAAAAAAAAACAGCTTAGCTTCATTTTTTTTAATAGCTTTGCAGAAAATATAAATTAAATTCAATGTGATGAAAAAAACAAAAACACTTTTATTGTTGATAGGCATATGGCTATTGTCAACGGGTAGTAATTATGCCCAAGTCAAAAAAGAAAGAAATAGAAAGGGTCTGCCTGCAAGTTTCAATTCAAAGGTAGATAATGTAAATTATTGGGTGGAAGCAGCTCAAAAGGGTATTATTCCTTTTAATGTTACGACCAAAGACCTGCCGCCTTCACATTTTACGGGTTCAAAGATTGATTCCAAAAGTGTTTTATATGATGATTCTCCGGATGTTCTCACTTATGACGGGACAGATATGACTCAATCCGAAAATTCTGTTGCTGTAAATCCTGTCAACGAACATTTTTTGCTCAACTCGAATAATTCAACGGGTTGGACGGGAAGTTCAACCGGAACAATGTACGGAACCAGTGGATTGATATCCGATGATGATGGGTTAAACTGGGGTGGTGAATCTCAATCTACCGGTGGCAACAATATGGGAGACCCTGCCGCAGCTATTAATCTCAATGGTAGATTATTTGTCGGATATATTTCCGGATCAGGAGGTCAAGGTGTTGCTTATTCTGATAATCAAGGTGCTACGTGGACATCCAAGACGATTGCTACCAGTAGTGGTGGCTGGGGAGATATGCTTGACAAAAATCATTTAACGGTTGACAACTCTCCTGACAGTCCATATGCCGGGCATGTGTATTCTGCTTGGACGAATTTTATCACAAGTAGTTCAAGCTACTCGGAAATCGAAATTTCCTACAGTGATGATGATGGCGAAACGTGGAGTACACCGGTAAGTATTAGTGATGCTATCAATGCAGGAAGTCACAATCAAGGTGTCAATATTCAAACCGGACCCAACGGAGAGGTTTATGCTACATGGGCTGTTTATGACAGTTGGCCTTCTGATGAGACATCCTTAGGATTCTCCAAATCTTTGGATGGCGGAGCAAGCTGGTCACCGGCAGTAAAAATCATCGAGAATATCAAAGGACTGAGACAGGTAGGTTCGGGGAAAGTGATTCGTACCGCTTCCTTCCCTTCTATGGCAGTAGATATTAGCGGAGGTGAAGATGATGGCTCGATTTATATAGTATGGGCAAATGTAGGAGTACCGGGAACAAATACCGGTATGGATAGGGAAATTTATCTTATCAAATCAACCGATGGTGGCGATACTTGGAATAGTCCGGTGCGTGTCAATCAAGATGAACCTACGGAAACAAATGTTCAATTTATGCCTTGGATGAGTTGTGATCCGGCAACAGGAGCGTTGAGTGTGATTTTTTATGATGACAGAAATGTAGGTGGTTCAGAATTAGAGGTGTTCTTAGCAGTCTCTATGGATGGTGCTGAGACATGGGAAGATTTCAAAATCAGTGATGACTCCTTCACTCCATCCGGAATTCCCGGTCTGGCAGGTGAATATATGGGAGACTATATAGGTGTTACTTCCAACAATAGTATGGTTTATCCGGTCTGGACGGACAATCGAGATGGAAATTATCTAACTTATACTTCTCCCTTGGTTCTTAACAACTTACCTCGTCCCAAAAATCTGACAATCGAATTGGATGAAGAGACAGGTGAAACATATCTGCACTGGAGTTTTGAAGGAAAAGGATTTTTGAATTTTAATATCTATCGTGACAATGTATTATTAGGAACGGCGACAGATACCACATATACCGACAATTTACCCGATTATGGTGTATTTAATTACAAAGTAACGGCGATGCATGATGAAGGTGAATCTATAGCTTCTTCCAAAGAGATCCAATGGGGAAATCCTAAAATCGATGTTTCTCCTTCTTATATCTCCGGTGCTGCTGAGGTTGGACAACACTATTATGATACGATTACGATTACCAATACAGGAGAACTGGAATTGACCTATACTATGACTTTGGGAACGGATTCCAAAGGAAAAGGAAAAAATTATTGTGAAGCTTCCGGTGGAGGAGATGAGTATATAAGTGGAGTGGAATTGGGTGATATTAGCAATACCGGAACCGGTGAGGATGGATATGCAGACTATACATCTATGTCAACCTTATTGCAAAAAGGTACTTCCTATGATATTACGGTCACAAATGGCAACGTATGGAATAGTGATGACTTGGGAGTATGGATAGATTGGAATCAAGATGAAATTTTTGATGCCGACGAAGCCGTAGTGTGTGAAGAAGGAAATGGCGGTCAAGGTACATTTAGTTTTGTGGTACCCGATGATGCTTTGGGTGGAGAAACACGAATGCGTGTCAGAATAAAATGGTCAGGACAAGACTGTGGAGACCCTTGTGGAGCTACTACTTACGGAGAAGTGGAAGATTACACTATCATTGTTCAAGGTTGGTTGAATGCTGAACCTAATGCCGGAACGATACAACCCGGAGAGACAAGCAATATTTATGTCGATTTGGATGCAACGGATATGGAAGCCGGTAGTTATGAAGGCGATATCTGGATCTGGCACAACGGAGTTAACGCTTCCGAGGTTGATGTGCCGGTTACTTTCAATGTAGGAGAAAACATCCCTACTCTTACTCCTTATGCCACTCCCAATGTGATTTGTAGTGGTGGTTCTTCTATGCTCTCGGTAGCTGTGGTAGGAGGCAGTGGTACTTATTCTTTTGAATGGACTTCCGAACCGGAAGGCTTCACTTCGGCAGTACAAAATCCCACATTTGAAAACATCACTGAGGAAACTATATTTACCGTCAAGGTAGAAGATGGAATATATACCGTTTACAACTCGGCTACAGTTTATGTTACTCCTGAGTTGGAAATACCCACTGCTCCAAGTGGAGAAGATACGGTATGCCCGAATACGGTAGAAGTCTTGTATGAAACTGTGGCGGTTGCTAATGCAACTTCCTATACTTGGATGATTGATCCGCCGGATGCCGGTACTGTCACGGGTAATGGCTTGGTGGCAAGCGTCGATTTTGGTGGAGATTATTTTGGCAATGCATTGATAATGGTAGCTGCAGTCAATGATTGTGAAACTGGCGAATATGCCAGCAAAACAGTCTATATCAAAGAAGGACTTGCAATCCCGGTTATGCCGGCAGGAGAAGATACGGTATGCCAAAATACCATCGGAGAAATTTATACTATCGAGGAAGTGACCAATGCTACATCTTACATATGGTCAATCGTCCCCGATGAAGCAGGAACAATCACAGGAGACGGAATTGAAGCCAGCGTCGATTTTTCTGATTCTTATGAGGGTATTGCAAGCATTAAAGTTGCTGCTGTAGGAGAGTGTGGCTCTACCGGATATTCGGAAGGATTTGATGTCGAAGTGAAAGATTGTACCGGTATTAGCGAAAATAAAAACAGTATGATTTCTATGAATATTTTCCCTAATCCAAACAATGGACAGTTCAACTTGAACCTTTCTTCTATCAAACCGGTGAAAGCAGATATTAAAGTACTCAACATATTAGGAAAAGAAGTCTATTCTATCCAAAGTCTAATGCTTGATAATGCAGTAAAAACACAAAGTATTAATATCAATACATTTGACAATGGTATTTACTTTATTCAAGTCACAACAGAAAAAGGAATATTTAACGAAAAATTTATTTTGATTAAATAATCTTTCTATTTCCAAGGATAAACAAAAAAAGGCTGGCTCAACGGAGTTAGCCTTTTTTTGTATCACCTTGTATCCGCAATCATGTATGTTGCGAAAAACCAAAATGCAATATGCTGAGCTGAGTCAAAGTACACTTCAATATTGATGCAAAGCAGAAAAAAACAACGAAAACATAGCACTGCTTATGAAGAGTAGGTTTTTGCGAGCATTGCCATAAGTGGCGTATAATTTGGCTCTGCAGTAGAAGATACTTGTGGATTTAAATTGTCATAATTTATGCTTATTTTTTTATTGAAGAGAATAAAATTGTTTGTATTATTGCATCCTGTAAAATTTCACAACCGGCATTTGCCGGACGGGATAATTTTTACATCAATGATTTTAAGGATAGTAATAAAATAATGTTTTGAATATAAGGGTATGAAACCGCTATTTAAAAAATTTTGTATCGTCGAAATATAAGAAAGATATGTTTAAATATGGAGTTGAAAAGTTAACAGTTGATAAGATCATAGCAATCGCCAAAGGTGATATGGAAGCTGTATTGACAGATGAGGCAAAGAGAAAAATTAATGCTTGCCGGCAAAAAGTAGATATTATGTCTGCAGGCAGCCGGGCAATTTACGGTGTGAATACGGGTTTTGGTCCTTTGTGTGACGTGCAGATCAGTGCGGAGGAGACCGGGCAATTGCAAGAAAATCTATTGATAACCCATGCAGTCGGAGTAGGCAATCCTATTGACAAGATGTTATCAAAGATAATGATGATCACGAAAGTACATGCTTTGAGTCAGGGATTTTCAGGTGTGCGCTTGGAAGTGATAGAGCGTATTTTATATTTTATCGAGCATGATCTTTTGCCGGTTGTTCCGGAACAAGGTTCGGTAGGTGCTTCCGGCGATTTGGCTCCTTTGTCTCATTTGTTTTTACCTCTTCTCGGAGAAGGTGAGTTTTGGATAGGCGAAGAGACGGTGCCGGCTGCGGAGATTTTACAAAAACACCAGCTTTTGCCAATTCGACTCGCAGCAAAAGAGGGTCTGGGCTTGATAAACGGGACACAATTTATCTTGGCACACGCTATAGTAGGACTCAAAAAGATGGAATATCTATTGGATTTGGCAGACTTGGCAGGAGCGATGAGCATCGAAGGCTATCAGGGCAGCCTTGCCCCGTTCAAAGAAAAATTGCACGAGATACGACCCTATAAAGGAACCCTTTTTGTCGCCCGGCATATGCGACATTTACTGAATAATTCGGAGAATATCCAGTCCCATATTTCTTGTAGTAGAGTACAAGATCCGTATTCTATGCGCTGTATTCCACAAGTACATGGAGCTTCGAGAAATGCTTATTATCACCTATTGGAAATGACAGAAATCGAGATGAATTCTGTCACCGACAATCCCATCGTATTGAGCGAGACCGAAGCAATTTCCGGTGGAAATTTTCACGGACAACCAATGGCAATGGTATTGGATTATGCCTCTTTGGCTGCTGCTGAGCTTGGAAATATCTCCGACAGAAGAAGTTATCTCCTCTTGGAAGGAAAATTTGGCTTGCCCCGTTTGTTGACACAAGCCGGTGGATTAAATTCAGGATTTATGATTCCTCAATATACGACTGCGGCTTTGGTAACGGAAAACAAATCTTTGTGTTTCCCTCCATCCGCCGATAGCATCCCTACCTCACTGGGACAAGAAGACCATGTCTCAATGGGAAGTATTTCCGGTCGAAAATTTAACCAAATCTTGTCAAATGTCGAAAAAATCTTCGCTATTGAATTAATGTATGCCGCTCAAGCACTGGAATTTAGAAGACCCCTGAAATTTTCGACTATAGTCGAAAAAAACTATACGATCATTCGTAAATATGTAGATAGACTATACGAAGACAGGATTCTTAAAGACGATATTCGTAAAATGATTGAATTGGTAAAAACCCAAAGTTTTGTTGTAAACTAAAAATAGTATAAATATGACTTTCAAAGAAATAATATTGCAAGGAATTCCCGGCAAATTGCCTGCAAAAAAAGAATATCCAAAAGGAATAAACCGGGCACCGAAAAGGAAAGATATTTTATCAAAAGAAGAAAAACAACTGGCAATCAGGAATGCTCTTCGTTATTTTCCTTCGGAATGGCATCCGGAATTAGCCGTCGAGTTTGCCAATGAATTGAAAGAATACGGACGTATTTATATGTATCGTTTCAGACCGGATTATGAAATGTATGCCAGGGCTATTTCGGAATATCCTGCACAATCATTGCAGGCAGCCGGAATTATGATGATGATACAAAACAACCTGAATCCCGCTGTCGCTCAACATCCTATGGAACTTATCACCTACGGTGGAAATGGAGCGGTATTTCAAAATTGGGCACAATATCTCCTGACGATGCAATATCTTGCTACGATGACCGACGAACAGACTTTGCATCTCTATTCGGGACACCCTATGGGACTTTTTCCTTCGTCCAAAGACTCGCCACGGGTGGTCATAACCAATGGCTTGATGATACCCAATCATTCTTCTCCTGATGATTGGGAAAAATATAATGCGCTCGGTGTAACCCAATATGGACAGATGACAGCAGGATCTTTTATGTATATCGGTCCGCAAGGAATCGTACACGGAACAACCATTACTTTAATGAATGCTTTTCGAAAAATATTAAAAGAGAATGAATCACCCCAAGGGAAAATTTTTCTTACCGCAGGTTTGGGCGGGATGAGTGGCGCTCAACCCAAAGCCGGAAATATCGCCGGTTGTATCACGGTAGCCGCAGAAGTAAACGAGAAAGCTGCACGCAAAAGATACGAACAAGGTTGGGTGGATGTACTCGTGGACAATATGGAATCCTTGCTTGACAAAGTTAAAGATGCACAAGCAAAGCAAGAGGTGGTCTCTATTGCATATATCGGAAATGTAGTGGATGTCTGGGAGCGTTTTGATAAAGAAAATATTTTCATTCATGTAGGTTCGGATCAAACCTCATTGCATATCCCTTGGACGGGCGGTTATTATCCGGTCGGTATTTCATACGAAGAATCCAACCGGATGATTCGCGAAGAACCCGAATTATTTAAAGAAAAAGTACAAGCAAGTCTTAGAAGGCATGCAGCTGCTATCAACAAACATACTGCCAAAGGAACCTATTTCTTTGATTATGGTAATGCATTTCTTCTCGAAGCCTCGAGAGCGGGAGCGGATGTGATGGCTGACAATACGATTGATTTTAGGTATCCTTCTTATGTTCAAGATATTTTGGGACCAATGTGTTTTGACTATGGTTTTGGACCTTTCAGATGGGTATGTGCATCGGGCAAAGCAGAAGATCTGGATCAAACGGACAGAATCGCCAGAGAGGTATTGCAAGAAATAATGGACAATTCTCCCAAAGAAATTCGTCTGCAAATGCAAGATAATATTATTTGGATTCGCGATGCGAAAAAGAATAGACTGGTAGTGGGTTCGCAAGCCCGTATTTTATATGCGGATGCCGAGGGACGTATAAAAATTGCCAAAGCTTTCAATGATGCTATTGCTCAGGGCAAAATCGGTCCCGTCGTTTTGGGAAGAGATCATCACGATGTTAGTGGTACGGATTCCCCCTATCGCGAAACATCCAATATCTATGACGGTAGTAAATTTACGGCTGATATGGCTATTCACAATGTTGTCGGAGATAGCTTTAGAGGAGCTACTTGGGTCTCTATTCACAATGGCGGAGGAGTTGGCTGGGGAGAAGTGATGAACGGAGGCTTCGGTATGCTTTTGGACGGTAGTCCCGAAGCGGAAAAAAGACTCAAAAAGATGCTCTTCTTCGATGTGAACAACGGTATTGCCAGAAGAAGTTGGGCAAGAAATGAAGAAGCGCTTTTCGCTGCTAAAAGAGAAATGAAACGTAGCCCAAATCTTACAATTACATTGCCTAATATGGTGGAAGATGAGCTTATTGATAAGTTGTTTTGATTCGGCAAGATATATGAATTTGGTGACTGGTGACTGGTGATTGGTTGTTGGAGTTGGAGGGTTTGTTTCACAGTGTTTCACGGAGTTTGGGCACGGTGTTTCGCAGAGTTGCCGGTTCGTTGTTGGTGATTGGTGACTGGTTGTTGGTTGATTGTTAATGGGGGGAAATGTGGGCGACCGGAATTTGTTCCGCATTGCACATAGGCAGATTGGTAACTTGTCATTCCGGGCGAGCGAAGTGACGAGGAATTTCCATCGTATAGCCATTGAGTCAAATGTGTAACAATATGCTATACTCCGGAGGGATTTCTCTCTTCGTTTGAGATGACAGCTTTGTTGATACATCTGTGGTAAGGATAAATCCCTCTATCCCCGCATTTCACTTTGCTCCTTCGGAGTTTAAAAACCTAATTTTTTTCTGTAAGATCTCAGTAGCTAATAGATACCCCCCCAAAAAACCAATCTCATTACCTCATTAACCCCATTCTCAATTTTCCATTTTCAATTCACAACTAACCACTAACAACTCATTCCACAGTTCTCAATTTATAAAAAGTCGTAGGGAAAGGATTGTCGTTTAGAGTAAAATTATTTTGTGAGTAGTTAGCTTTGTTTTCGTTCTCACTATCAATAAATATATCCCTTCTTTTTGCCCTGAAAAGTCCAAAGGAATACTATTTTTCCCTTGATGTATGAATGAATCATAATGAGATACAATATTACCACTGGCATCTATTAAATTTAGGTTCACCGGTTCTGAGCCGGATTCCGAGAAGACATGTAAATTTGTATGACCTTTTGAAGGATTGGGATAAAGGTAGATTGAAGTAGATAAGGCAGGAAGTTTTGATATGGATGTGACAATCGGATTGTGCTGAAAATAAACGGAATAAGTCGAGGTTTGTAGTGAAAGATTAGTTCTTTTGGTATAATTTACGAGTGGTAGATAATCACCTTGTTGATACCAAAGATAGGTGTCTGTTTCGTAATATGCATTCATTCCGATATATGCCATCGAATCATAATATGTTTCATGAAGATGTAATTTTAGCACATTTTCAATGGTGCCATCTGCTAAAACCAAAGTACCGGCGACACCTGCTTCCACATCAACATTGCCAACCCTATAGAAAGTTGTTCCCAGCTCATACTCACTCGTAAAATAGTCTGAATGCGACATACCCGATGAGTAGGGGAATGTAAATAATAATTCCTGATCCATTCCATCCCCCTCAAAGAAGATATTTCCATCATATTCCGCTTGAAATTCATATTTATTTTCATCCAAATAATAGTAATAATAGTGGTCTCCACTATGAAAACAAAGGTTGGATTCTGTGACAGATCCTGCATAAGGAGTCATAGAAGGATCAATTATTTCAATAAAATTGGTATCATAAATAACAGCCGGACTAAAATCCCAAAAATTTGTATTTTCGAAATATCCGGGATTTATCACCATTGTATCGGAGACATATGTTTGATATGTTTTCCCGTATAAGCCGACTGCGTCTGAACCTGTCAGTATCTGACTTTTACTACTTGTCACTGTTGTAATAAGTGCAACTACCAGTAAGAAATAAAATTTTGTTTTCATAAATTCAGATATTAATAGAGAAATGATAAATCAGAAAAATAATGCATGAAATTTTATCCCGTCATATTGATTATATTCCAAGGTTGGAAAAGGAAATTTAAGATATCCGATAGAATGAAAAAGCAAGCTTAGCACTTTTGATTTTGTTTTAATGCGGGTAAAATCAACATCCAGTGAAAAATAATATTGCCGGTAACGGGGATGCAAATGAAAATCCGCAATCACTTGTGCATCATCACTTTTGGCACCTTGCATTCCACCTGCACCGGTTCCTATTGCTATATTTAACCATTTTGGAAATTGGATTCCTTCCGGCAAAAAAGAGGCGATATTAGCAGACAGCCAATAAGTTTGCCCATTGTAATCTTTCAAAAAATTTTCCATTGCATTGGTCCCAAATCGCGTTTTATAAATTTTTCCCAAGGGGATGGAATCTTTTTGATAAAACACTTTATAATCGGGATTTTGGAGAAATGTATTGCGAATATCCGAACTGTGATAGCCCATTTTTAACAAAAACCGTTGTTCGTGCCAAAGAAATTGCTGCCCGACGAAAAGAGCGGTGCCGGAAGTGTTGGCAATCAGGTCTCCCGTAGAAAATCCCCATCCTTTGGAATAACCGTCCATAAGTTCAATGGCATTCATATACACCATGCTTATTCCGCCCGATATCAAAATGGAATTGGTCTCGGAAATACCTGCATGCCGGTTAAATTCATAGGTGTATTTGCCAATGTATGTGGAAGTGGTAAAATGCCCGAGTTTGTCCATATACATCCATTCGGGATTGTCGTCTTTCCAATGAAAAACACCCGTAGAATAGTCTTTATACCAAGCGGTATATAAAGCACTCATTGTGGTAATGACAACTGCCGATTCGCAACCGATAACCCATTTTGTCCGCTTCTTGTTGAGAGTATCAGGATAAGGAATTCCAAGAATTGGAATCTGAGCAAAAAGTCCATTTGTTAGAAATAACAGTAATAGTACCGGCAGTATCGTATTCTTTCGCATCTCAATTGCATTTTATGACCGCAAAGATAGACAAAAATCTATATCCGGAACTTATAAATTGAATTGAAAAAAGTTTTTTGTTCTACTACCTTGAATAAGGAATTGAGCAAAATGTAAAAATTTTTAAATAAAATGAGTTTATTGTTCATTTTTTATTACATTTGCAAAAAAAAATCGTATGGCATATTATCATTCAAAATATGCGGGGAGCAGAAAACGAAAGTCAAAAAAATGGAAGTTTTTGCTTTGGTTTCTTCTTTTTTTGTTTGTGATCGGGGGCATTGCTGTTTACTGGTTCAACAATCTTGTTAACAAACCCAATACTTGGGTAAAAAATACCGTAACATATATTCATATTCCCCACGAGACGAACTTTCAAGGATTATTGGATTCGCTTTATTCCAAAGGAATAGTGATACATAGGGAGAGTTTTGAGCGCTGGGCAAAAATCAAAAAGTTGGACAAGAATGTAAAACCCGGCAATTATAGGATTAGCTCCGGGATGACCAACAAAGAGCTTGTAAATATGTTTCTTGCCGGACTTCAAGAACCCGTCAAGGTGCTTATAAATACTGATCGTATCAAAGCTGAATTGGCAGGCAGATTGGGACATCAATTGGAGCCTGACAGCATTCAATTTTTATTTGCATTCAATGATGCCCGTATGGCACAGAAATATGGCTTCGATGAAGAGAACTTTTTGACTATGATCATCCCGAACACATACGAATTTTATTGGACTGTAAGTGTAAATGGCTTCTTGGACAGAATGAAAAAAGAATATGAAAAATTCTGGACAGAGAAAAGAAAACAACAAGCAAAAGACCTCAATCTCACTCCCGTAGAAGTTTCAATATTGGCTTCTATCGTTCAAAAAGAATCAAATAAGAATGATGAGAAACCCATTATCGCATCGGTTTATCTCAACCGGTTGAAAAGAAACTGGCGGTTGCAAGCAGATCCCACTGTTGTCTTTGCTTTGCAGGATTTCACAATCCGCAGGGTTTTGAAAGAACAGTTGGAAGTAGATTCACCTTACAATACCTATAAATATGAAGGATTGCCTCCGGGACCTATTTGTATTGCTTCTCCTTCATCCATTGATGCGGTTTTGAATGCAGAAGATACCGATTATATGTTTTTTTGTGCCAAAGATGACTTCTCCGGTTATCATGTTTTTGCAAAAACTTCAATAGGTCATGCTCTTAATGCCAGAAAATATCGACATGCCCTTAATCTAAGAAGAATATTACACTAAATAGGGTCTGCCGAAAAACTCCCAAATACTTGAAAAAGAATATATTGCATAACAATATCAATAATAGAATGTAAGAAAAATCAGTATTTTTTCCAGAAATTTCTGCATTTATATTATTCTCAATGAAGACACTTTTGTGATTTTCAGCATACTCTAAAATACGAAGCAAAATACTTGGCAAAAAAAACCGGCATCTTACTTTGTTAGATGCCGGAAAAATCACCAATCACAGGCTATCATTTATTACTAAAATCCTTGCTATTTTTTAACAATCGTCTTTCCAAAGTTGATTTTTTTCCACTAAAGTATGCTTTGTCATTGTAGTTGGAATGTACCACAAAATTGAGGCTGTCTTTTGGA
>CAZLTF010000541.1:0-7149 GCA_964562195.1 uncultured Bacteroidales bacterium
GAAAACGAATGTAAACATTGATATTGGTCTTCTTTCCTTCGGTTGTCGATAATTTTTGGAAAATAGGGTCAGAGCTGATATTCGTTTCGCTTAGAGTTTGATCTATAGCTTTTTGGATGTCTTGTAAATGTCCGGAAATGAGCAAGATACCTGGAATGCGGGCATAGAATAGATTTCTCTGTTCCAATTTTATTATCTCGCTATTGTTATATTTTATCTTTCGTATTGACCCGAAATTATTGAAAGACTGCATTATGGATGTCCAGGGAGAGTCATTGGCAATGGATGGATAGGGAATTATCAAGAGGGATGAATATTTATCCTTATTTACTTTCTGCAAAGTAAGGATGGCAGGTTTTCCGCTCAGGGTATTGGCAATTTCGCCATGTCGCATTATCAATGAATCCCAGTATTCGAGTTCTTTGTCGAAAGATGAAAAAGGAGCTGTCATACGCAATTGTTCCCAGTATGCGGAAGGATTGAGAATATTCTCTTTGATATTGTGAAAATTATTGATTTTGAGTATGATATCACTATTTTGAGGGATTGCTTTCAGGAGTGGAATGTCTTGCTGTTTGAGGTTTTGGTACGAGTGATAAGAAAAATACAAAACGACAGCAATGATGATACTTGATATTGACCATTTTACATATTTTCCCATAATATTTCAACTTTTAACAAACAAAAGTAATTAAAATACAGGTCTTGGATTTTGTGAAATAAAACAGATGCTAACAGCTTACTGTTAATAACCTCGATTTATTCGTTGTTTTGCTTATAAGCATCAATGATTTTTGAAACCAAAGGATGACGGACTACATCTTTTTCATTGAGGTAAACGAAGGATATTCCTTTTACGTTTGCAAGAATTTTTTCTACTTGAATAAGTCCTGATTTTTGATTTCTTATCAGGTCTATTTGTGTTTTGTCGCCGGTAATAACAAATTTTGAACTTTTACCCATTCGCGTGAGAAACATTTTCATTTGCATTTCGGTAGCATTTTGGGCTTCATCCAAAATCACGAAAGCGTGATCTAGCGTTCTGCCCCGCATAAATGCCAGAGGTGCAATCTCGATCGTCCCGTCTTCCCAATAGTTGAGAAGCTTTTGGGATGGAATCATATCACGCAAAGCATCGTACAAAGGTTGTAAATAGGGGTCTAATTTTTCTTGCATATCGCCGGGCAAAAAACCAAGATTCTCACCCGCTTCGACTGCCGGACGAGTGAGGACAATACGCCTTACCTCTTTGTTTTTTAGTGCTTTGACTGCCAAAGCTACGGCAGTATATGTTTTTCCTGTACCTGCCGGACCAATGGCAAATATCAGATCGTTGCGGCTGCTTTCTTCGACGAGTTTGACTTGGTTGGTGGTAAGTGCTTTGATGATTTTACCATTTCTTCCATAGACAAGAACATCTTTTGTGTCGGTCGCTGTTTTGGAAGTGGTAGCGGACTCGATGATGGTATTATCCATCAGGTTGAAGACATCTTGTTCACTCAATCTACCGAATTTGTCGAAGAATGTAAGCAGATTGCCAAAACGTTTTTCAAAAACAGAAAGCGAATCACGGTCTCCTATCAATTTTAGTTTGTTGCCTCTCTGGATTATCTTAACCTTTGGAAATAAGACTCTTATCTGATTGAGACGGGCTTCATTTGCGCCAAATAATTCGACCGGATTGTACTCTGATAATTCATAAATGATTTCTGACATAAATATATTTAATTAGTATAATATTTATTTACTTTTGAACCGCTTTTTAATGTGTATTTTTGCACTTTGCAAAAGTAGTAATAATATTGAGTGAGGAATGCATAAATTGATTTGTATTTTATGAAAATAATCACACTTTTGAGTGACTGGAATGCAAAAGACCACTATTTGGCTTCGGTCAAAGGTAAGATTTATTCTTTGTGCCCGGATTGCAGGATTGTAGATATTTCACACAATATCAAGACGTATAGTGTCAAGGAAGCTGCTTTTGTATTGCGTGATGCTTACCCCCATTTTCCCGAAGGGACCATACATATTGTCAGTGTGCTTTCCGAAGAATCCGGCGATAGAGTGCATCATCTCGTCAAAGCCGGAGGACAGTATTTTATCGGAGCTGACAACGGTTTGTTCTCTCTGGTTTTTGGAGATGAAATGGAGGTCTATGAGATTGATCTTCCGATGGATTCGTTTTATCATAGTTTTTCGACTTTGAATCGCTTTGTGCCGCTTGCAATAAAAATTCTGCAACAAAATTCTATAGATAAGCTTGCCATAAAGACAGACAAATGGGTGAAAAAATACTGGCTTTCTCCGCTTTCGGACAGAGACAGCATTACCGGACATATACAATACATAGATGTTTACGAAAATCTGATTGTAAATATCAGTAAGGAGCTTTTTGACAAAGTCGGAAATGCCAGAAAATTTAAAATATTTGTTCGCAATTATACGCTGGATGCGCTGGCAAGTAGCTATCCGGATGCACCGGAAGGTGAATTGGTAGCGTTTTTTAATTCATCGGAATGGTTGGAAATTGCTATCAATCAGGGAAATGCGGGCGGTCTGCTGGGATTGAAAATCAATGATATTATTCGTGTTGAATTTTATCTATGAGAAAAATATGTAACAAAGAATGAAGATGAAGAATGTTTTGATCATAAGCTATTACTGGCCTCCAAGTGGAGGGGCAGGAGTGCAACGTTGGTTGAAATTTTCAAAATACTTACCTCAATTTGGCTGGCATCCTATCGTTTTGACGGTCGATGAGAAGAGTGCAAATTATCCGCAAAAAGATTTCTCTCTTGTCAAGGAGAGTAGTAGTATCGAAACCCACCGTACGCGGTCATTTGAGTTTTACTCTTTGTATGCCGGAATGAAAAAGGACAAACAAGTTCCATACGGCGGATTCAGCAATGAAGGAGAACCTGGTCTTTTTCAAAAGATTGCCCGCTTCATACGGGGCAATTTTTTTATTCCCGACCCGCGTAAAGCTTGGAATAGATTTGCCATCAAAAAGGCAATCGAATTAATAGAATCAAATGATATACAGGTCATTGTGACAACCAGTCCGCCCCATTCAACCCAATTGGTCGGCTTGCAATTGAAGAAGAGGTTTCCATCCATACGTTGGATTGCCGACTGGCGGGATCCGTGGACGGATATTTATTTTTATGATAAACTTTATCCTACCCGCCGGGCACGTGCCAAAGATCGAAAATATGAGGAACAAGTAATTCAAAATGCAGATTTTGTAGTGGTCGTGAGCGATAGTATTAAACATATATTGCAGAAGCGATACGGCGTGGATGACAAATTGCAAATCATCCCAAATGGATATGATGAAGATGATTTTTTGACTCCTGTTTCCATAAATGAGAAATATTCCAATGAAATTGTTTATACGGGAACTTTGACCAATGAATATCCCTTGAAAGAGATTGTCGATTTGGCTCATAACACTTCTTTTCGTTTTCGCTTTATCGGAAATGTAACTCCTGAATTTAAGGAGCTTATCCGTCAAAACGGCTTATCTGCGCGTTTCACATTTTGTGAAAGTGTAGCACACAGGGAAATCATAAAAGTGATGAAACAAGCCGGAATTTTATTGCTGTTGATTCCCAAAACGAAAAACAACGAAGGAATTTTGACTGGAAAATTATTTGAATATATCGGAGCGAGAAGACCCATATTGGCAATAGGGCCTCCCCGTAGTGATGCAAAAAACATTATTGAAAGCGTGGGGGGCGGTTTGTTTTTCTCTTACGAACAAACAAAATCTGTCAAGGATGAAGATCTGAGAGCCTGTGTTATTAGCGAAGCAAAACTGCAACCTACATATTTCTCCCGAAAAAATTTATGTCGCCAAATTCAGAAATTATTTGTATAATATGCCCTTACGAATTGCGATTACTGGACCCGAAAGCTCAGGAAAAACCACACTTGCAGCAACTCTTGCCAAACACTATCAGACTGCGTACGTCGAAGAATATGCGCGCACTTATCTCGAAAAATACGGAAAAGAATATGATTTTCAAGATTTATTGAAAATTGCCAAACGACAGATTCAAATGCGTGAACGACAGCAAGTTGAGACCCAAAGACTTTTGTTTTGCGATACCGATTTGGTGGTTCTCAAAGTGTGGGCGGAAGAAAAATTTCATCGTAGCATTTTGACAATAGAAAATACTCTGAAAACAGACCCATGTGATCTTTATTTGCTTTGTTATCCGGATGTTGCTTGGGAGTATGATCCGCTGCGCGAAAACCCGGATGATCGTCATCGTTTGTTTCATATTTACAAGCGATATATGGAAGTTTATCATTTAAATTATCACATTATTGAAGGGAAATTCGCTCAAAGAAACAGGCTTGCCATCAATATTGTGGACTCATATCTACGAGAATATTGAGTGGTATTTTTTTTGATAATATTGCTAATGTTTGTGAGGTGTTTTGGCAAGAAGGTGTATTTTCTCATTTCATTGTATAGCATTTTTGTATCTATTTCTTGTTTTGAGAAAGTGAAAATTGTTTGGAAGAAGCACTATATTGACAGATGAGATTATATGTATTTATATATTTGTGTTTTTGTAATAGTCTGATATGTAGTATAATATCTTGATGTTTCGTATTTGTATATTTCGTTTTTGCCGAAAAGAAAATTCATGTAATGATATTGTAAATAAAAAAATAATAAAAATAAAAAAAAATTTGCTTATTTGGATATTCATTGTAATTTTGCAGCCTTAAAAAAAATACGGTAATGAGAAAAGACATTCATCCTACAGATTATAGATTCGTTGTTTACAAAGACGTATCCAACGATTTTGCATTTTTGACGAAGTCAACTGCAAAAAGTAAAGAAACGATCATTTGGGAAGACGGAAACGAATACCCTTTGGTAAAAGTGGAGATTTCGAACACCTCCCATCCGTTTTTCACCGGTAAAATGAAATTTGTTGATACCGCCGGTCGTGTGGATAAATTCAGAAACAAATACAAAAAGCATTTGGACAAGAAAGCAAAATAGGATTGTTTTTTGCCCATCAAGAGACCCTGTTAGATTTTTTCAGGGTCTTTTTTTTTGAAAAAAATATTTTCAACAAAAAAATAATATGTACTTTTATCCCCGCAAATTGTAGTGATGAATTTTAAATATTTGAAGCAATGAATTATATCCTTTTTGATGACAAACAATTGAGAGAAAACCTCAAACCCCTTACCTTTTTTCGCCCTATCGGTGAAATTCGAGTAGGGATAATGACTATCCGGCAAAAGTGGGAACATTACCTGAAGACTCAAACTTCTACTTTGTCCGAGAAATATCTTGAGGCGAAATTTCCACTACACAGGGAGATTGACAATATTTTTATCAATTCTTCCGTCTTGCCGAATAAAGAGCTTGTAGATCGTATCAAGAAATTGAAAAAAGGTGAGACTCTTATTTCGGGGAACATCTTGGTGGCTTTATACGCTTTTGATCAATGGTTTGAGGATGAGAAGGTCGGAGACGATGCGGTAGAAAACGAATTGGAAATGGAAGTCGAAATCATTGCCAATACCTATGATATTTTTCTAAAAAATGCAGAACAAATAGCTGCTGATTTTGAACTTATTACCAAAGGACGGAAGAGTGAGGTCTTGGATGAAACCAATGCTATCATAGGCGATGGAAAACTATTTATTGAAAAAGGAGCCAATATTCATCATACAATCTTCAATACTACGGATGGTCCTATATATATCGGCAAAGATGCCCAAGTAATGGAAGGGAGCCTGATACGTGGTCCCTTTGCAATGAATGAACATGCGGTAGTGAAAATGCACGCTAAGATATATGGCGGTTGCACCATCGGACCCTATTCCAAGGTGGCAGGAGAGCTTAGCAATGTAGTGATATTCGGCTATTCCAACAAGGGGCATGATGGATTTTTAGGTAATTCGGTCGTCGCCGAATGGTGCAATTTCGGAGCAGGTAGCAATAATTCAAATCTTAAAAATGACTATGGAGATATAAAATTGTGGAATTATGCCGCCTCTTCATTCGTAAGTACGGGCTTGCAATTTTGCGGGCTGATCATGGGAGATCATTCCAAATGTGCCATCGGGACAACTTTTAACACAGGAACTGTGGTCGGCGTAAATGCCAATATTTTTGGAGCCGGTTTTCCTCGCAATTTTATCCCCTCTTTTAGTTGGGGCGGAACGACCGATTACAAACTCAGAAAAGCAATGAAAGTAGCAGAGATCGTTTATGGTCGCAGAGATGTAGCTTTTGATGCTGTAGAAAAAGGAATCTTTGAACATGTCTATAATTTAACATCTTCGGACAACTATCTGTAAATCCGATAGATAAAAATCTTTGCTTTGAATAAAATCATTCTTTTACTCGCATTGACTCTTCTGTTTTCGTGCAAACAGAAACCAGCTGCAAAGCATACAAAATTGTATGGCGATTGGCAATTTTTGACTTCCAACGGGAATTATAATGAAGCATATTTTTCGGATTCAACCTATTACTCATTCAATTTGAAACAAGGCTTGTTTCCGGTGGTCAATTACTATCTAAAGAATGATACGCTCTATTCGGATGCCAACAAATCAAAGAAAGGTATGCAAGCCATTGCAGGATTTCGTACCTTGTCCGAAGATGAAGTGATTTTGATTAATATGTTTAGTCAAGACACGCTTTACCGTATTGAGGGGGATAGCCTGCTGTCCGGCATGCTGGCAAAAGACCAACGAAAACCATATCTGGAAGCTTTCAAAAAACGCTATAAACAATTTTTGCTCGATCGAGGTATTATTGACCGGTAAGTTTTACAATTCTTTTACAAAACAGCGTCTGCGTTTGTGTTGGATATGGTCATAGTTTTTCCAATTGTTGATGACACCATGGTTGTCTTCAAAGATTCCTGTGGTCTCCATCGTTCGTATTCCATTTTTAATAAGCGCTTGATGAAGTTGATTGAATATCAATACGGGTACTCCTTTTGTTTGGTATTCGGGATCAACACCGGTGAGTGTAAGGTCGATCACCTCAATATTCTTGAAGGCTTTCAAAATATGTACAATCCCCATAGGATAGAGTGACCCATTGGCTTTTTGCAAAGCTTTGGACAAGGAAGGAATGCCTACAAAGAAACCTACGAC
>CAZLTF010000542.1:0-10300 GCA_964562195.1 uncultured Bacteroidales bacterium
ATCGAAGTATTCTCCTCAGCCCGCCTTATCAAATAAGGCAAATCCGAACGTACCGGACCGAAAGGCAAATATTTAGCAACATTGTAGCCGGCTTCTGCCAAATTAAAACTGATATGATCACTCATTCCATACAACTGTGAAAAAAAACAGCGTTTGTCACCCTTGTCAATATTGTACTCTTGCATCAACTCAACAAGATAATTGGAACTGTATTCATTGTGTGTTCCATTGAAAACGGATATACGGTCGATATGTTCTACACAAAATTTCAGAGCGGCATTGTAATCGCGGTCCGTTGCTTCTTTGTTGGGTTGAATCGGATCCGGATAGCCCATCTTTTCAGCCCTTTCGCGTTCCATTTCCATGTATGCTCCACGTACAAATTTAGCCCCGAGAAAATACCCTTCCTTCTGCGCAGGCTCAAAATCCTGTTTTAAATATTCCAAACGATCATGACGATACATCTGATAGGTATTGAAAACAATCGCTCTGTCGCGGTTAAATTTTTGTTGATTTTCCCGTACGACAACATCGATAATATCTTGATAATAGGAATGTTCGGCATCAATCAAAATCGGAATTTCAGCATCGTAGGCGGCTTTGCACAAGCGGTGTACTCTTGCTCTAAATGCGGCGAGTTCAATTTTTTCCTTTTCGTTGAGATTATTTTCTCCTTTGCCGGCTTTTTCAAGAATGTAAGACGGAGCAAAAGCCGTAGGCTTGAAAACCACAAAAGGGATATTCACATCCGTGACAGCATTATTGATGGTTTTCAATGTTTCGTCCAATGCGCGCTGAAAGTCCTCTTCTTTTTCGCCACCTTCTACGGAGTAGTCCAGAATGGCTTTTACTTTAAAATCTGCCAACTTTCGTACCACGGGGGAACATTTTTCGATACTTTCGCCACCTACAAAATGTGCATATATAGTAGGTTTTACAAACCAAGCAACCGGAAAATGGACTCGCAGTGCAAAGCGTGCAATTGCATTGCCCAACTTTGTTAAAGCCGGATTCCCAATAAGTTTGAAGAGATAATATGCTTTTTTTAGTTCCCAATCCGATTTGATACGAAAAGCATTCTCAGTATTATTAAAGTCTATCATTTCAAATTTATATTTTAATCTGCAAAAATATCAATTAGTTTATAAGTTTCTACAAAATCTTATCTATAATTACTCTAAATTTGCAGTTTCTTTCAAACTTGATAATGAATGAATAAAATAGATACGGAAGTATTTCAGATTGGGAGCAGTGCGATTTATTGCGGAAGTTCCGTTATTGCTGTCTTCGACAAGCTCATTTCACAATATGACAAGATATTTTTGTTGGTGGATGAAAATACCAATCAATTTTGTCTGCCCAATATTGAGACATCTCACGATGAATTTTTTAGTACAAAGATAATTATTCCCTCGGGAGAAAGCAACAAAACTTTGGCAACAACCCAAGAGATATGGAACACATTTGTCGAAGAAAATGCAAACCGTCGAAGTTTACTTGTGAATCTCGGAGGAGGTACGATCACCGATATTGGAGGTTTTGCAGCTTCCACGTTTATGCGGGGAATCCCGTTTATCAATGTACCGACTACTTTATTGGCTATGATAGACGCCTCAATAGGAGGCAAGACCGGTATTGATTACAAGGAATTTAAAAATTATATCGGTACATTTCAGTTTCCTGAGGCTGTATTTGTCATACCTGCTTTGCTTGAAAGTTTGGATATGAGACAACGTATTTCCGGCTTCGCCGAAATGATAAAACACGCCATCGTTGCTGACTCCGGTTTGTGGAATAAGATTTTGCAATCGGACAAAGTAGATGATTTGGATACAATTATCCCCCTCTTGCATGAAGCGATTCAAGTGAAAGTGGATATTGTTAACCGGGATTTCAGGGAATCAGGAGAACGAAAAAAATTAAATTTCGGACATACTGTCGGCCATGCCATTGAAAGTCATTATTTGAAAAACGGAAAACCGATTTTGCATGGCGAAGCCGTAGCGATTGGAATGCTTGTCGAATCTCTATTGTCACTACAAAATAAACTTCTACAACATTCCGGTTTTAAGCAGATTGAAAGGGTAATTCGCAAGACATTTTCCATCCCTTCCATGAAAGGTGAAGACATTGACGAGATTTTACATCTTATGCAGTTTGACAAAAAAAACCATTCCAATGAAATTCATTTCTCCATCCCTGTCAAAATCGGAGAATGTCATACCGACAAAACATTTACACTCAACAAAATTCAGTCTGCATTGGAAGAAATTTTATTACGTTGATCAAGCAAAACAATTTTTCATTTTTTTGTTGTCAGATTGAAAAATAGGCTAAATTTGCCTTTTTTAGTTGCTATTTTGGGAGAATGGTAAAAAAACGTATATACATAATTTGGATTTGAACGTCAGTTTAGACTAACACTATTTTTTACTTATAAGGGGGAATAGCTTTAATCTTTTTAATATACTATTTATGAAAGACTTAGGTTATTTTATTGCTTTTACATTGCTCATGTTTGGATTTTCGCTGCAAGCGCAAACGACATTAATTAGCTACGGTTCAGAATGGAAATATCTTGATGATGGCTCAGATCAGGGGACTGTTTGGAGGCAAAATTCGTATGATGATTCCGCTTGGGCGGAAGGAAATGCCCAGCTGGGGTATGGAGATGGGGATGAAAACACCGTTCTTAGCTATGGTCCTTCATCTTCTCATAAATACATCACCTATTATTTCAGACAAACATTCTCAGTGTCTTCTATCGTCACTTCCAATTTGGTTTTGCATTTGCTCCGGGATGATGGTGCGGTTGTATATCTTAATGGTAATGAAGTGGTACGCTCCAATATGCCATCGGGAACGATTACATATTTGACACTTTCGGCAAGTACAGTAGGGGGAAGTGAAGAAAATGTGTATCACGAATATACGATTCCATCGGGAGACTTACTAATAGGGGATAATGTGATAGCGGTAGAAATTCACCAGCGGAGTAATAGCAGCTCGGATATTAGTTTTGATATGAACATGGAATATGAGGGTACAACAAACTATTGTAGAAAAGCTCCTTATTTGTTGGCAGTAGAAGATAACACTCAGGCACAATTGATATGGCAACTTTCAATCACACAACAATGTAGCCTTCTATGGGGAGATGACCTTACGTATTCATTAGGCAGTGCAACAACAAATGAATATGGGAGTGACCATCAGCATACATACACCATCAGTGGACTCAATCCGGGTATGCACTACTATTACAAAGTAATTATTTCCCCGACGGAAGAAAAAGTCGGAGATTTTGTATGCAATCCACCGGATACGACTACTCAAATTACTTTTTATGCCTATGGAGATACACGAACCTACCCCTCAGCTCACAATCAAGTAGCACAGCGAATGGTCATGGATTATACTTCCGAACCTGCAAATCAGAGCATTGTCTTTTCGACCGGCGATCTGGTAGCAAATGGAAATAGTGAATCCGACTGGGACAATCAATTTTTTAGTCCGCAGTATATTTACATTCAGAAACTATTGTCACAACTTCCATATGCGGCAGCCATAGGCAATCATGAAGGACAAGGAGTATTATTTGAGAAGTATTTTCCGTATTCGATGTTTACTTCTGGAAGATACTATTATTCAATGGATTATGGTCCGGTTCATTTTACAATCATTGATCAATTTACGGATTATTCTGTTGGGAGTGAACAATATAACTGGTTGGTCAATGATTTGGCATCGAGCCAAAAGCAGTGGAAAATTTTGATATTTCACAAACCGGGATGGTCTGCTGGAGGGCATTCCAATAATACGAATGTTCAAACCCGAATTCAACCGCTTTGTTTGGAATATGATGTTAAATTGGTATTAAATGGGCACAATCATTACTATTCCCGTGCTGATGTTGACGGTGTGATGCATATCACCACCGGAGGAGGAGGAGCCGGTCTTTCCAATCCGAATGCATCATATCCCTATATTGTTAAGGTTGATAAATCCCATCATTTTATAAAAATTACGGTGGATGGCAACACATTGGATTTCACGGCAATTCGCGATGATGGTAGTGAGATTGAAAGCTTTACATTGACCAATTCGTTACTTCCTTCGGTAAATTTTGAAGCAGACAACACCTCTCCATACATTTCCGAGGCGGTTCATTTTACCGATCTCTCCACGCATACTCCCACTTCTTGGAATTGGTCATTCTCACCTTCAACATTTAGCTTTATCAATGGTACGAATGCCAATTCCCAACATCCCGAGGTGAAATTTGAAGCTGCCGGAGATTATTCAGTAACTCTCAGTGCCGGCAATTCTTATGGAACAAATTCAACCACTAAGGTATCCTATATTCACGTACAAACAGACCCGTATTGTCTTGCTCAAGGTGGAGGTAATGAATATATCAGTCAGGTGAATATCGAAGGAGTTGTCAACTCAAGCACAGCGGATACATATACTTATTATCCGGATGCGCAGATTGAGTTGGCAAGAGGATTGGATGCTACGATTAGCATTAGTAACGGGAATGTCACCAATGGTGATGATCTCGGTGTATGGATTGACTGGAATCAAAATGCTGACTTCTCAGATCCGGGAGAGATAGTGGTATGTGAAACAGATGAAGATGGACAAGGCACATTTACCTTTCCGGTTCCGGATGGTGCATCTTTGGGTTCAACGAGGATGAGAATACGCATCAAACGTTTGGGAAGCGACTGCAGCTCTTCTTGTGGCAATACTGCGTATGGTGAGGTAGAAGATTACCTTGTTTCGATCGTAGATGCTTATCAATTGGATCTCCATTTGTGGTTGGAAGGAGCCTATAATGGAACAAATATGAATGCTGCCAATTCTTCTATTGCACTACAGCAACCCTTTAATATTACACCATGGAACTATCATGGAAATGAACAGCTCGCCACTATCCCAACGGATATGGTCGATTGGGTGCTGGTAGAAATACGCGATGCTAATAATGCATCACAAGCTTCTTCAAGCACAATAATAAAACGAAAAGCCGCTATACTCCGCTCTGACGGAAAAATACTTGATATTAGTGGCAGTTCCAATCTTCGTATGGCATTTGACTATGATCACAAAGTAAATATTGTAATATGGCATAGAAATCATCTTGGATTGATGTCTTCAACACCTCCTTTTGAGGACAATGGTTTATTTACCTATAATTTCACATATAGTTCAGGTCAAGTTTATGGTGGTAGCTCCGCTTGCATTAATCTCCAAGCCGGTGTATGGGGGATGATAAGCGGTGATGCCGATCATGATGGCAATATTGACACGAATGATATTCAAATATGGAAAACACAAGCTGGAAAAAGTGGATATTTGGATGGAGATTTTGATCTTAATCAGCAAATAGAAAACGGTGATAAAAATGAATTCTGGTTGGAAAACCAAAACAGATCATCCTATGTGCCCGACTAAAGATTACAAATAAATTTCAAAAACAAATAGCAACAGGCTGCCCACAGGGAATCAGAGAAAAATAAAGCATATGCTTTTGAGATATCCGACTGTATATCAACAGGATATCTTATCAATTTGCAATAGAATAGTGCTTCCTGCCTTAGGCAGACCCTATTTATCAACTTGTTTGTTTCGGACACGGTATTTATAGATATCTCCGAAACAATGAAGATTGCTGTCTTGAAGACAAATCAGCTCTAATTTTACACTTTTGTTTTTCAAAACATTGACAATAACAAAGTTATCTCCTTTTCCTTCACCCATACCACTACCGACAAATTCTATATTGTCATAAGAGTCATACATAAAATCATCACACTTGCGATTTGCCCCCATATCTCCGGCAAAAAATATCACCTTATTAGGAAGTTGATGAAATAAGGGTTCTACTTCTGTCCAAAAATTTGTTTTTTTTGCTTTCCACTTGGTATAGTTGGGTCTTACATTGGCATATATATTATCTTCTTCCCACCACAATACTTGATGTACAAAAACAAAGATATTATTCACCCTTTTGTATGATGTATCAACCACATTTCTTAAAAATTCCCATTGAGCTCCTTTGATATTCCATCGTTTCTTCGTGGGATCTAAAAAAATAAACAAGTCCTTGTGCTTGATAAATGAATAATAAGGACTCCCATATCTAGAAGAGTACAAAGCCCTGTCTTTTAAGTCATGATTTCCCGGAGCAAAATATACGGGGAGTCCGAGCGTATCAATATCCTTGTCCACATCATCCCAATCTTGGATACTTGATTCTACGACAATATCTCCTGTTAATACACCAAATTCAATTTCTAAGCGACTTTGAAGATATTCAAATTTCTTTTTAAATGGCGGATGCAATCCCTTATTATCCACATTTGGCTTTCCGTATGTATGTCCTGCCACAAAAAAAGAGTACAAATAATTATTATCATTATCGACAGTTTGAGTCGTTATATGATCCAATTTGCTTCTTTGACCACAGGAAAATAGCAAACCCATAAACAAAATAATATAAATACTACTTCTTAGTTTTTTCATAAAGTTCTTTTCTATGTATTAAAATATTATATCTCAACAAGAAGCAAAAGTAATTTTTTTTCAATTTAGAGTTAAAACGAATTAAACTCTATTTGAATATAAGGAATAGAAAGCTAATACATTCTTATCGAGGTGAATCGAAATAAAATTCCACAGTAATAAAATACCGGACTACCGGAAAAGAAAAAGAACGCAATAAACCCAAGCAGCAATGAGAGGAAGAAATAGCCGTATCTACGATCTGCAAAAAAACCATTAAACACGTGAAAGAGAACAAATTACATAAAAAAATATCAATAATAAGTCCGGTAAAAAAAAACCTCAAAAAGATTTGAGGCTTTATGACTATTTTAATAGACGAAAGATTTATGCCATCACTTCTGTCACTTTGCGAGCGGCATCTTCCAATGTTTCGGCAGAAAAAACTTTCAGTCCTGATTCATCAATAATTTTTCGACCTTCGATCGCATTGGTACCTTGCAGACGAACTACAATGGGAATATTAATATCACCCATATTTTTATATGCTTCGACAACGCCGGTAGCGACTAAGTCACCACGAACGATACCCCCAAAAATATTTACGAGGATGGCTTTCACATTCGGATCTTGAGTGATAATACGAAAAGCTTGTTCAACTCTTTCGGCATTGGCAGCACCACCTACATCAAGGAAGTTGGCAGGATCTCCACCATAAAGTTTGATAATATCCATCGTAGCCATTGCCAGACCGGCTCCATTGACCATACAGCCTACATTTCCATCCAATTTCACGTAATTGAGGTCATATTTTTTGGCATCTACTTCGGTAGGGTCTTCTTCGCTAATGTCTCTGAGTTCTGCATAATCTTTGTGACGATAGAGTGCATTATTATCCAAATTTACTTTGGCATCTACCGCTATCACGCGATTGTCAGAAGTTTTTAGCACAGGATTGATCTCAAACATAGAAGAGTCTGTTCCTTCGTAGGCTTTGTAAAGAGCGAAAACAAATTTGGTCATTTCTTTGAAAGCTTTGCCCGAAAGCCCCAAATTGAAAGCAATCCGGCGTGCTTGAAATCCTTGCAAACCCACTTTTGGATCCACTTCCTCTTTGTAAATTAATTCGGGAGTCTTCTCGGCAACAGTTTCGATATCCATACCTCCTTCGGGAGAATACATAATGATATTTCTACCGGTCTCACGATTGAGCAATACGGACATATAATATTCTTCCGTTTCGGATTCGCCAGGGTAGTAAACATCTTGTGCAATAAGCACTTTATTTACTTTTTTGCCTTTCTCGCCGGTTTGTTTTGTGACCAAAGTCCCTCCCAAAATACCACTTACAATACCGGCAACTTTATCATAACCTTTTGCCAACACGACACCGTGAGAGCCGGTTTCTCTGACGATTCCTTTTCCTCTACCACCGGCATGGATTTGAGCTTTCACCACAAACCATTCTGTTCCGGTTTCTTTATTCAATTTGGTAGCAGCTTCCAATGCAGCTTCTACTGTTTCAGCCATTATTCCTTCTTGGATGGCTACGCCAAAACTTTTTAAAATCTCTTTGGATTGATATTCATGCAAATTCATGATAAAATATTTAAAGTTACTACAAATTTATTTTTTTTCTTCTTTGGGTTTAATACTCAACAATTCCACTTCAAAAATCAAAGTACTGTTTGGTTTGATTTGTCCACCGGCACCTCTTTCACCATAAGCCAATTCGGAGGGGATAAAAAGTTGATATTTTGATCCTACTTTCATCAGTTGTAGCGCTTCTGTCCAGCCCGGAATCACACCATTGACGGGGAAAGACACGGGTTTATCATGGGTTTCGTCAAATACGGTACCGTCGATCAAAGTTCCTTTATAAAACACTTCTACTACGTCGGTAGGTTTGGGACTGTCGCCTTCACCTTCTTTTAGCACTTTGTATTGCAATCCGCTTTCGGTAAGTTTAACACCTTCTTTTTTAGCATTTTCCGCTAAGAATTTTTTTCCTTCTTCTACAGCTTCTGCCGATTCTTTGTCCGCCATTTTCTTGAAGAAATTTTGAATGATGGCATTGGCAGCAGCATTGTCCATTGCAGGATTTTCAACCTTGAAAGCATCCTTAAATCCCTTGGCTAATGCCTCCGCATTAAAGTTATCTACTCCTGATTTCTCAATTCTTGAAGCCAAATCTATACCGATAGCATAAGACAAAGAGTCTATCTCACTCTTGATTTCAACTTTGGCAGAATTTTGATTCTGACAACTAATAAACGAGCTAATGCTCATCAAAACGACTACTAATAAACTGATTTTTCTCATTTTTTTCATTTTCTAATTTATATATATTTACTTTTTATTAACTCTAACTATCTTAACATCAAACACTAAGCTCGCTTTTTTCGGTATTTTATCCCCGTCACCGGGCAATCCGTAAGCGAGGTGCGAAGGTATAATAAATTTAGCTTGCTCATCTTTTTTCATTAACAAAATTCCCTCCTCAAGACCTCGTATCTCCCTCCTTTTGCCTATTACAAAGGACTTTAAGCCTTTTTTAGAAGAAGTATAAATTGTATCTCCGGTCAGAAGTGTCAGTGAATAAGCTATTTCGACAAAGTCGCCTTCATTGATTTTTTGGGCATTTTTGTTCTTTTTATAAATCCAATAACGCAATCCGTCTCCGGTAGTTTGCATATTCCAACGATGTCTTTTGGCGAAGCTATCAATCTGATCATCCTCCGATACTACAAGACGACGATTGACTTTGCGCATTATGTCTTTGATCTTTTTTTCGTGCGATACATTTTCCTTTTCCGCCTCGTAGGTCGGGGTGTTATCACAACTCACCAACAAAAGACTTATCAACATCACTATAAATACAATTCCGTGAGAATTACCAAACATATTTATTTTATGTTTAATGTGGGTAATAAAGATTCGAAATATACGATTGTATCTTTCAATGTTTTTTTGCAATCACCCCCGGCAGCGTGTTTATGTCCTCCTCCGGAGAAATACTTTTCGGCGAATGTGTTTACCGAAAAATCTCCTTGTGAACGAAATGAAATCCTGATTTTCCCCAATCGCTCTTTGAATAAAGCGGCAAATTTCACACCTTCCAGCGACAAAGCCCAGTTGACCAGCCCTTCCGTGTCTCCGGGTTGATAATTAAATCTATGAAGCTCATCCAATGAGAGATAAATGTAGGCGGTTTTGTGTTCGCTTCTTACCACCAATTTATTACTTAGGCTATAGCCTAAAAGGCGCATTCTGTTTTCGGGATAATTGAAATAGACATATTGATGAATGCTCTCTATGTCCGCTCCCAATTCTTGCAATTTTGAAGCAATAAAATAAGTGTCCGGAGTGTGACAAGCATAACTAAATGAACCGGTATCCGTCATTATTCCGGTGTAAATACAACTTGCAATATCCCGGTTTATTACGATCTTTTTGTGAGCGTTTAGAAAGTGAAATATCAGTTCACTTGTAGAAGAAATATTCTCGGTCTGATAAATTTCATCGTACAAAGCTATATCCGGCTGGATATGATGATCAAACAAAATTTTGGTAGCCTTACTATTTGTGATAAAAGGAGATAAATTACCGGCTCTCCCCGGCGAATTGTGATCGACGCTAATAATCAAATCCGCCTTATCGAATATGGATTGTATCTTTTTCTTTTGTTTGCTGTATAGCAATATTTTATTCGTATCAGGAAGCCACTGCAAAAAATCCGGAAATTCGTTGGGCATAATGACATCTACCTTTTTCCCAATCGATTTTAAAG
>CAZLTF010000543.1:0-2620 GCA_964562195.1 uncultured Bacteroidales bacterium
ATCAACAACCATCATTTCTGTGTAATTCTGTGAGTTCTGTGAGCCATCAACAACCATCATTTCTGTGTAATTCTGTGAGTTCTGTGTGCCATATTAAATAAAAGAAATTCCACGACCAACATCAATTTTCCCAATTGCATAAACTTCTTCACCAAGATTATTTAAATATTCAATAATACCGGTAGCATCTTTGGCTTTGACTACCAAAACAAATCCCACTCCCATGTTGAAAGTATTCCACATTTCATTTTCTTCCACTCCTTGTGTTTGTAAATACTTAAAAATACTCGGAATATTAATTTTTGATTTATCAATAATTGCTTGCAATCCTTTCGGGATGATACGAGGTATATTTTCTATCAATCCACCACCGGTGATATGTGCCAATCCGTGAACATCAAATCTTTTTATCAATTCGAGAACAGGTTTTACATATATTTTGGTAGGTTTTAATAAAGTTTCCCAGATAGGTTTTCCTTCAAAATCGGCTTGATAATCCGTAATTAATTTCCGGACAAGAGAAAATCCATTGCTATGAATTCCGCTGGAAGGCAAAGCCAAGATCACATCACCTTTTCGGATATCCTCACCTGTAATCAACATATCTTTTTCGACAACGCCAACTGTAAATCCGGCAATATCATAGTCACCTTCTTTATAAAATCCCGGCATTTCCGCTGTTTCGCCACCTATCAATGCAGCTCCCGATTGCAAACAACCTTCGGTAACACCTTTTACCAATTCTGCCATCACTTCGGCTTCCAATTTGCCGCAGGCGATATAATCCAAAAAGAAAAGCGGTTGTGCTCCGTGACAAAGCACATCATTGACACACATTGCGACAGCATCAATGCCCACAGTATCATATTTTTTGACCCGAAAAGCCACTTCCAATTTCGTTCCTACTCCATCCGTACCCGAGACCAAGACCGGTTTTCGGTAACTATCCAGAGCATACATTGATCCGAAGCTTCCCAGTCCGGTGAGTACATTTTTGTTATGGGTACGAGCCACCATATCCTTGATTAGAGAAATCGAACGATATCCTTCTTCCTTATTGACACCTGCGTCTTTGTAGGATGTTTTTTTCATTTTATATGTTATGTATTACGATTTAAAAAAAATAAGACATAAAAAAAACCGCCGGAGCGGTTTCTGTGATTAGTAGTGTTCTCTTTGGGAGAAAAAGAAGCCGGATTCTATTGCGGCATTCTCATCACTATCGGAGCCATGAACAGCATTCTGCCCCATGTCTGTGCCGTATAAAGCTCGGATTGTACCGGCATCGGCATTCGCCGGATTGGTTGCGCCGATATAGTCACGCCAAGCCTGAACCGCATTTTCTTTTTCAAGAATTGCTGCGACAATAGGTCCCGAAGCCATAAACTCCGTCAATTCCCCATAAAACGGTCTTTCGGCGTGAACCGCATAAAATGCTTTGGCATCTTCGATACTCAATTGCGTTAATTTCATCGCCCGAATGCGAAAACCACCTTCGGCAACTTTTGCCAAAATAGGTCCGATAAAACCCTTGCGAACGGCTGTCGGCTTTATCATCATAAATGTTGTATTACTCATTTTTCAATTGTTATTTATTCTATTTATACTCCGTATATAATCAAAAGGTAAAAAACTACCTATTTTAAATATTCTGCAAAGGTAGTAAAATTCAGTTTTTTACAATAAAAAATATTTTTTTTAAAAATTTAAGTATCAAACTACCTAAATTAAAAAAATATATTAATTTTGCAGCCTCAAAAAGTTTCGAATTTTTTTAAAGGAATAAATTATAATAGAAAACTTCAATTAAGATGAAGAAAAGATTTGTATTAGTTTCAAGCCTTCTCATTTTCAGTATTTCCCTTCTCCTGTCCGGTGATGTATTTGCTCAGGATGCGCCTGCCGAGTGGTCAAGTTGCTCGGCTTGCCATACGATAGGTGGAGGAAAGAAAGTAGGACCGGATCTGAAAGGCGTTACTCAAAAAAGGAGTGAAGAGTGGTTAAAAAGTTTTATTCGCAATTCTCAAGAATTTATCAAAACCGATGCCGATGCAAAAGCCATTTTTGATGAATTTAAAATTCCGATGCCGGCCAATCAATTGGATGAGTCCCAAATGGAAACTTTGCTAACGTATCTCAAAAATGATGGGAAAATGCCCGCGCAAGAAGCTGCCGCTGCTCCCAAAGTAGTTGAAGCACCTGCTGACTGGGCGGCTTGTTCGGCTTGTCATACGATTGGCGGAGGTAGAAAAGTAGGACCGGATTTGAAAGGTGTTACCAAAAAACGGAGCGTAGAATGGTTAACAAAATTTATCCGCAACTCCGAAGAGTTGAGAAAAACGGATGCCGATGCACAAGCCATATTTGATGAATATAAAATCCCGATGCCGGCTCATGATTTGTCGGACGAAAAGATTGCAGCAATTCTTGACTATATAGAAAATTATGTAGAAGCTCCTCCGGCTGTCGCCGAAAAACCGGCTGCTACCGAAGCTGCTACAAATACATCACAAGCACCTTTGACATTGGACAATCCCGAAGATTTGCAACACTTCGGACCAGGTAACAATAAATTGAAATTTATCATTGCACTCATTATACTGTTTGTATTCTTGATTGA
>CAZLTF010000544.1:0-2683 GCA_964562195.1 uncultured Bacteroidales bacterium
ATTATTTTAACCTGTTGTATAAACGAAGCAACCTCGGATTTGTCCGTGATTCTGCGAATTTTGATCGGAGCCGGAGCGCGTTTTTTAAAACGGTTCCGCTCCCATGAAATCCTTTTCCTCGTTTTGGAACGTAATGAGCGATACCACTGCTCATAGGAATCCTTACGTTCATGCCAGCTTATTATTTCTGGTTTCGTAGAGATAACAGATAAATGTATGGAGGAAGAAGGTTGTGCAAAATGGCGAGAGACATATTTCCACAGAAAAGAAGTAAAAGGAATTTCATTGAGTGAGATCATGTCAACTTTTCGGTTGAGATTTTTTATAATGGAGAATATCAATTGGGTACATTGTTCTTTATCTGCGGTTTTGTTGAAGACAATACCTTTGCCGGTGTAGTTTAATGTCCTTACCGTAGGCGCAGGTAACCGTATTATGCTGAACATGAGATTGAAAGGCTGGATAGTAATGAAGCCGGGTGCTACACATAAAATTTTATGCTTTGAGCGAAGTATTAATATAAAAGGCTGCGTAGAGGAATAGCGTTCAAATTCCGCTATCAAGTATTTAGGATGGTGCAAAAAAGAATGGCTTTCCGCATCTTCCAGCAGAAACGATTCTAATTCTTGTGCGACAGTTCGTAACTCCTGTTCTGAATCGACTATTTGTGCTTTGTATTCGGAGTCAGCTATGATAGCAGGTGAGCTGAGATTGTTCATGGCATTATATTGGAAAATTTGGGGGAGAGATTGATCCCTTTTTGTTGCAGCAATGGAAGTAGTCCATCAAGAATGTCGATGGTTCTGCAATTGTCATCATGAAGAAGTAATATGTCCTGTGGGCATAAATTTTTATTCAATCGCTCAATAATTTTTGAAGTATCATCGTATTTATGAACACCCCATTCTCCCCCCTCGATAGACCAAAGGACTATTTTTAACTTTTGAAGCAATGATGCAAACAAGATGGCTGGCGACAAACCAAGAGGAGGTCGCACGAGTTGAGGTGACCGTCCGGTACGCTCTTTTATAATTTGGTCGCATTGAAGAATTTCGTTACGGAATTCTGATATGGAAGTCATTATTCGATTAGGGTGATTATATGTGTGATTACCTATTATATGCCCACGGGAAACTACCATATCAAAAATATCTGGAGCGGCTTCAATTCTCTTACCAACCACAAAAAAAATTGCCTGACAATCATAGGTTCCAAGACGGTCGAGAATTAATGGAGTGTTTTCCGGATCAGGACCATCATCAAAGGTTAAAAGCACTGATTTTTTTTCAGATGATGGCAAGCGGTGCATTAATAAGCTGTCAGGAATAGCATTTTTTATAAAATTTTTTATATTTGCACGCGGAAACGCCATATTAAAAAAATCTCGCCGCTACCAGTGTCAGTTTTTCTGTATTGCATCCAAAAAGCAAAAAACCGAATGCCACATATTGAAAGGTGATGAAGTTGCTGATTCCGTAAGCGATTGGAGATTTGTGAACGAAACGTTTAATTTTTTTATTCGTATGCCTTTTGATAAAAAAAGTATAACCGTTGAGTATAGCTAATCCTATTCCGTGATAGGCCCCCCATATAATGAAATTCAGTCCGTCACCGTGCCAGACTCCACATACTAAAAATGTTATAATAATACATATATTTGAAGTCATTATAGGTTTTTTCCGAAGCAGGGTAATATTACGGAATTTTCTTGCAAGTGGCCAGTATATATAATCGGTGAGCCAGGTAGTAAGGGACATATGCCAATTGGCCCAGAATTGTTGCAGGTTTCTTTTCAGAAAGGGATAATTAAAATTCTCAGGCAGTTCAATGCCAGCGATCCTTCCGCAGCCTATTGCCATATCAGTATAGCCTGCAAAGTTGAAATATATGTAAAACATGTAGGCATATACAGCCAGTATGATGTCTGTGCCGTTTGCCGCGTTCAGGTCAATTGCAGCTATTGAGTATTGGAAGAGTGAATCACCAAGAACAATCTTTTTAAATAATCCGTTGATTATTCTTTTCCCACCGTAGATGGTGTTGTTGGTAATTTGGGATGGAGAGTTAACGCTTTTCGAAAAATTATTGTAGCGATTAATGGGACCGCTGAAAAAACTTGGGAAAAAAAAGGTGTAATTGATAAAGGTTAAGAAATTTAGGTCCCTAATATTTTTTTTGTAACATTCCACTATAAAGTGGATGAATTTAAAAGAAAAATAGGAGACTCCGATAAAAAATATATGGTTGGGTTGAATGGTGGCGAATGGTGCGAGAAAATTAGAGAATATATTGTTAATGCTTGATTGAATTATGGAATATTTAAAATAGGCGAGAAAGGCTGTGGCCAGAAAAACTATCCCGCCCACGAGATATTTTTTTGAGTGATTCGCCTGATTTCCTGTCAAGATTTTACCAGCCGCATAGACCGATAGGCTCAGTAACATCAAAAGAGTTAAAAGTATCAATGGCTGATAGCTCAGCACATTAAACACGACAAAGAGGCTGAATCCTATGAATGTAATGTTTTTTAGCCTGACAGGCGCCTTGAACCACTGTAGCAAAATGGCTGAAAATAAAAAAAATGCCGTGATAAACCAGAAAGCGCTTCCTGAGAATGGTGTAATATTCATATAGTAATGAAAAGCTAGGTCAATGTGTACTGAACAAGACTTAATCTGACACT
>CAZLTF010000545.1:0-3910 GCA_964562195.1 uncultured Bacteroidales bacterium
CATTGGACGAAGTCCGGGAAGCGGATTTATTGATTTTGGTCGTAGATATTGCACACCCCGATTTTGAAGACCATCTCCACATCGTCGAAAAAACACTCAACGAAATCGGCGCCTCCGGCAAACCTACAATACTGGTATTCAACAAAATCGACGCTTTCACCTACATCCAAAAAGAAGAAGACGATTTGACTCCCGTCAAAAAAGAAAATATCAGCCTCGAAGAATTGCAAAAAACGTGGATGGCAAAAATCAAAGACCCCGCCATCTTTATCAGTGCCAAAGAAAAAACCAATATTGATGAGCTTCGCGAACTGCTCTATCAAAAAGTAAAAGAGATACATATAAGACGTTACCCCTACAATGACTTTCTCTTTCAGTACTATGAAGAATAAAAAAATAATACCCTGTATTTTGCCGCCAAAAATAGAGAAATAAACACTGAAAATATCATTGCAATTTACGAAACTTGCAGGCAGGCAGCCTATCATCAAACAATTTTTGAGAATTGTATTCATTTTTTCTTTTCAAAAAGCTAAATTATTGTACCTTTGCAAATTATTTGAAACAACAAAGTAGTATATACAAATGAAGGATAAAGTAAAAGAGTATTTAAAAGAGATAGAGGAGTTTAGTGCGGAAGCGATAGAGGAAGTAGAAGAATTTAGAATCAAATATCTAAGCAAAAAAGGAATTATTCCTCAACTGATGGGAAGAATGCGGGAAGTAGCAGAAGAAGAACGCAAGGAGATGGGACAAATTTTCAACGAACTCAAAGCACAAGCTACCGAAAAAGTAGAAGAACTCAAAAAAGAATTTAAAGCCGGCGAGCGCAGTCAGTTTGAAAAACCCGACCTGACACTTCCGGCAGACTTCGAGCCTCTCGGAAGCCGTCATCCGCTATCCATAGTACGCAACGAAATTTTGGACATCTTCAAACGTTTAGGATTTTCGGTCTCCGAAGGTCCTGAGATAGAAGATGATTGGCATAATTTCAGTGCCTTAAATTTCCCCCCCGAACACCCGGCAAGGGATATGCAAGACACCTTCTTTATCGAAAAAAATCCGGACATAGCTCTGCGCACCCATACTTCTTCGGTACAAGTACGTATTATGGAAAATCAAAAACCTCCCATCCGTACTGTTTTGCCCGGTAGAGTATATCGCAACGAAGCCATCTCGGCACGTGCACACTGTATCTTTCATCAAATCGAAGGCTTATACATCGACGAAAATGTTTCTTTTGCCGACCTGAAACAAACACTCTTTTATTTTGCCAAAGAATTTTTTGGTGAAGAAACCAAAATCCGTTTTCGCCCGTCTTATTTCCCTTTTACCGAGCCTTCGGCTGAAATGGACATTTCATGCAATATCTGTGGTGGCGAAGGTTGCAATGTGTGTAAATATACCGGCTGGGTAGAAATCTTGGGCTGCGGAATGGTTGACCCCAACGTATTGGAACTCAATAAGATTGACAACGAAGCTTACACCGGATACGCCTTCGGCATGGGTATCGAAAGAATCGCAATGCTCAAATATCAAATCAACGACTTACGATATTACTTTGAAAATGACCTTCGTTTCTTGAAACAATTTGAAGGAGTAATATAGGAGTCCGATCAAAAAACAAGCAAATTCAAAAAAGTTTTTTTGAGAATAAAAGACATGCAGGACTGTTTGGGAGAAACGCTGGTTTTTCTTGCATATAAACATTTAAGCATCTGCACGACTTACTCTCTTTCAAATGTTTGAGAGCTTCTCAGCAGACCCTATCTACTCATCTGCGACCATCCCGTCAATAAGCCGAATCGTGCGTTGAGCAAATGCAGCGATGTCCGGTTCGTGAGTGACAAGAATGATCGTATTGCCTGCTTTATGAATCTCGCTTAACAATTGCATTATCTCCCGCGAGGTTTCGGAATCCAAATTGCCCGTAGGCTCATCTGCCAAGATGATAGATGGAGTATTGATCAAGGCTCTGGCAAAAGCTACTCTTTGCCTTTGTCCTCCCGATAGTTCATTGGGTTTGTGATCCATACGGTCTGCCAGACCAACATTCGCCAACATTCTTTTTGCTCTCTCTATTCGTTGCGGTTTTGGAACACCGGCATATATTAGTGGCAACATCACATTTTGCAAAGCATCTTGTTTGGGAAGCAAGTTGAAAGTCTGAAAAATAAAACCTATCTCCCTGTTTCTTATCTCTGCCAATTCATTATCATCCAGACGACTAACATCCTTTCCATTGAGAATATATTCACCGGAGGTGGGTGTATCGAGGCAGCCCAGAAGGTTCATTAATGTAGATTTGCCCGAACCCGAAGGTCCCATCAAAGCCACAAATTCGTTCCGCTTGATAGTAAGGCTGATGCCACGCAATGCTTTCACTACCATCGTCCCCATTTTGAAATGGCGTGTGATATTATTCAATTGTATTACATTTCCGGACATCCTATTATCTATAAATCAACAAAAATCCATTCCTTATTTTATCTATCAACGCAGTGAACAAAACCAAAATCAGGATGCCCCTCCGGCGGAGAAGCATCTCTGAATAAATTTAGATTGAAAATCCTACCAAGCAAACATTGGGAACTCTCCCATCATCTCATTTACTTGTTTGCGAACTTTTAAGAGTATCTCTTCACTATCAATATTGCGAATCACCTCATCAATCAGATCGACGATGATTGGCATATGTTCTTCCTTCATTCCACGGGTAGTGACTGCAGGAGTCCCGACTCTCAAGCCCGAAGTCTGAAAAGGACTACGGCTGTCGAAAGGAACCATATTTTTGTTAATGGTAATATCGGCTTTCACCAAAGTATTTTCTACTTTCTTGCCGGTAATATCAGGAAATTTGGAACGTAGATCTATCAACATCAGATGATTGTCTGTACCTCCCGAAACGACATGATAACCTTTGTTTACAAAAGCTTCTGCCATCACATTGGCATTCTTTTGTGTTTGTTTCATATAGGCTTTGTATTCGTCCGATAGGGCTTCGCCAAATGCTACGGCTTTGGAAGCGATCACATGTTCCAGAGGTCCTCCTTGCATTCCGGGAAATACTGCCGAATCGAGAAGACTTGACATTTTACGAATCACCCCTTTGGGTGTTTTTTTCCCAAAAGGATTATCAAAATCTTTACCCATAACTATCAATCCTCCACGAGGACCGCGAAGTGTTTTGTGAGTCGTACTGGTAATCACATGGCAATGTTCTACCGGATTATTGAGCAGACCGGCAGCAATCAGACCGGCAGGATGTGCAATATCTGCCCATAAATACGCACCGATTTTGTCAGCAATCTCACGCATACGCCGAAAATCCCAATCACGTGAATAAGCGGAAGCACCTGCAATCATCAACTTTGGTTTTTCGCGAAGTGCAACTTCTTCCATTTTGTCATAATCAATCACACCCGTAGCTTCATCCACGCCATAAGAAACCGCTTCATACAAAATACCCGAGAAATTGACAAATGATCCGTGAGTAAGATGACCACCATGAGCCAAATCCAAGCCCATAAATTTATCTCCGGGTTTTCGTCGTGTTATCATTTCGTATAATACGAATACTACGTGTCCTCCGTCTAATGCGGGTATGGGCAACAGGTTTACCACTCCGAGAATTATTGATAAGAATGCCGTCATAGACCAGAACGATTGCCAATCCCAAATTCCCGGAAACATATTTCCTATTGTCAGGAAACTTCCTACGGATTTGTATGCTTTTGTTTCGGGATTAAAAATCAGTTTAAACGATCTTATATAGTCTTTTGTAAGTTCCGTTCCTTTTTTTATTCCGGCGGGTATTGATTCGAAAAACGAATAGTTTACGTGTTTAAATTCCAATCCGGCATAGCCTTCCGGGATAACGCCTATTAGTCCTTCGGGATTGATGTTTACC
>CAZLTF010000546.1:0-7758 GCA_964562195.1 uncultured Bacteroidales bacterium
AGCGCCCGCGAAGGTCGGAGAGTTTAACCGTTTTGCCATTGGTGTCTTGCAGCGTAAAGTCCGGAGCCAATTTCCCAATCTCTACATTTCCCAATTTTTCAACGTGATCTATTAGTTGTTTCCCGTATTTGCTTGATTTCATAGTGTCACTCAATTTGTCAGTGACAAATTTCAGTTCGCTCAATTCAAATTTATACAAATTGCGGATGAGTATATAGGGGCTGGCATATTCATCAATATGTTGTGAACAATAATCCAATATAAATTCCTTTTCTTTCAATTCGGTACTGTCATAGAGCATCTCTGCCTTCGCAATATTCTCCTCATCACCACTGTCTTGGGCAGCTTTGTATTGATACCAAGCTTTTTGCAATAAGTCCGTATAACTGCGATCTTGATATTGAAAAGCATCATATTGGCTTTGAACCTGTGAGCCATTGATGCGGGCGTGACCGATAGAATCCGTGTGCATCTCCACTACGATTTTTGAGTTTTCTACAAAAACAGGCTGATAATTGCCTTCTCCGTTGAGCTGGAAATAAAACATCTCCGGACTGCTAACATTTCCTTTAAAAATCACTTTGTCCTTATCAATGTCCAGAGAATCAACCAACTTCCATTTGCCATCCTCTCTGGCGAGAAGTGTTCCGTATGCTTTCAATTCTTTATTAAATCGAATTTCAATTTCATATCCATCTTCTTTTGTCGAATTCTGACAAGCCCAAATAATCCCTGCTAACAGGAATATTATTATCACATTTTTTCTCATTTCTACTGTTTTTTATGCCATTTACAATATCATTTAAGCAATTTCTTTATTTGCTCCTTATTTTTTGCTTCCAAAGTATGAAAAATCTGTTTCTCAAATCTTTCAAAATCATTTTTTTCAACACTATATTCGATTTTCCCGTTTTCCAATAAATGAATAAAATCACTCATATTTGTAAGTGTTTCAAGAATGTGCGAAGTTACAATAATTATTGTTCCGTTTTTCTTTATTTTTAATAAAATCGAACGAATGATACGACTTGTTTCCATATCCAAACCATTGAAAGGTTCATCCAAAATGATGACGGGCTTATTCATTTTCAAAATTCCCAAAAATGCTAATTTTTTCTTCATCCCCGTCGAATAGGTTTCTATGACTTCATCCAAAGGTAAACGAAAGAGAAAATTCCATTCATTGGTTTTAAAGTTCTTGTTTTGAAATAATTGCAAGTATTCCCGCGCGGTAATATTGGAATAAAAGAAATTTTCACTTGGCAAGAACGCAATATCCTGTTTTGATATCTTCCGTTGATGAAATAATATTTCACCTTGCTCCGCTTTCAGCAAACCAAAGATTAGTTTCAATAAACTTGTTTTGCCCGAGCCATTTAATCCTACGATACCGTGAATACAAGAATCCGCCAAACGGATGTTAAGATTGTCGATAACCCGTTTCTCTTTGTTGTAAGAAAAACGGAGATTATGAATTGAAATCATCCAAATAGAATTTTAGGTTTTGATGCGCTTTGAGTGAAAAATAAATGGACAATCCTACGATCAAGGGAAGAAGAAAAGGGACAAAAACGCTTAGTATTCCTATGGAAGCAAAAATCTGAACTATTCCTTTGTTTTCACTTCCCTCATGATAAAACGTATATTTCACTAAAATAAAGTAGGGAATCAAGATAGTAAAAATCAATAACTCAAAGAGTGGAATATAATACAGCCCCGAATGAAATACCAAAAAAGCAATGAATAGCGGAAGGTTGATGAACAAGAAAAGGGAGCTATGTCTGAGGATTTTTGTAAGAAGAAATTGAGAAGCATTCAGTTCGGGTAGCAACAAAAAAATAAGGGGTTCGGTTTTTTCATAAAAACCCATTACTATGATTCCGAGAATCAAGATGCCTACCGGAACACTTCCAATGAAAAATGAAGTCGTCAAAGCCAAGCTCCAGATCAGAACAAAAACCCAAAGCGTTCTCCTCAATCCTCCTTTCCATTCATAATTGGTATCGGGAATCCATCTCCGGAATAGGGTGTTGGGAGGGAGGGCAGTTTGTGAGAGGGTGATATGCGGAAGGATAGTAAGCCCGCCAAATAAGACAAAGATATGAATCCACAGATGGTTGAAAATGAGGATGATAAGTAGAGGGGTGGAGAGGATTAGATATTCTGCAAAACGAATCAGCACTGGTTTCTCAAAGTAGATGGACAGAAAGTCAAAGTCCTTTCTCCTCAATTGGATGGAAACAATGCCCGAAAAATAGGCAAGGACAATCCAAGAGCGTACCGATTCATCTTGCATCTTTACAAAAAAGCCAAATGCCAAAAAGATAAAACCGGATACGACAAACAAAAGTCTGAAAATGCCAAGGCTTGCAAGTTCTCTTTTGACTTGTATCAGTCTGACTTTCAGAATCGCTTTCATTGTTAAATTCCGGTTGTGTTGAGATTACCGAGACTTACTGTGATCAAACGATTTTTGTCCGGATCTTCATCATCACGTAGCCGGAGTGTGATTTGTATGTGGAGATTGTATATGCTAATACGTGTTTGTTTGGACTGGATAGTCCCGAATTGCAAAATATCCGAATTGATAATTCCGTATTTGCGGGAATAGGATTCTTCAAATATCTCATCACCTTCTTTCAAATATTCAATCGAATAGTTTTGAGCAAACTCATATATGTTTGACACGTCATCCAAAGTGAAAATTTGCAAGTTCTCTTCACCGTCCATATTGGTAATGAACCAGTTGTGTGTGTTTTCATCAATCAGACAACGGTTTAAGTTGTCCTTCGACATAATGCGTGAATTGTTGATGATTCCTTTGCCGAAATAATTGTTGTTATAAGCATAAATCTTATCATAAGTCATAGCATAACGCATCACAACTTGACCTACAATATCTCTTAGCTTCGGATAAAAATGATACGAATTGTAAGCCCTCAATATCACTGCAAAATTGGCTGCAAATATCAAAGAATGCAATGGGTTGTCAAGAATCAGAAAACCTCCGTCTCCTGTGCTGACAAAATTGCTTTGCAAATCTTCTTCCGTATATTTTTGAAAAATATAGGGATGATATTTAATGCAATGACGGATGGTCTTGTCAAAGATGGTCTTGAAGAGAAAAGGCAATAATGTTTGTTCGCAATTGCCGTACGTAGAGTATTGTACCATATCGATTCCTAATACGGACTTTATTGAAATGGATTCAATATCAACATATTGCGATATCTTCTGGTGCAGATCCGTAGCATCGGGGACGATGTTGGTTTTTTCAAATACGACTCTTTTATCATACTTCGACAATAGCTCTTCTATATAACTATGATCTATTCGCTTGATGGGTTTCAACATTTCTTTTTTTTCTTTACAATCTTATAATGCAAAGATACAACAATTTATTGCACAGAAGCAGTTAATTTTGTCAAATAAACAGAAGCTCGATGATAGCGCCAAGAAGTGCACTGTGGAATCCGTATTTTTTTTATTTTTTTTCTAAATGGGGTTGATCTATAGCTTAACTTTGCCGCTGAACTTTTCTGAAAATAGAAAGGTATTCGCTGCATTTTTATAAATGAAGAAAAACATTGAAAATGAAACTATTGATCATCGGAGGAGGTGCCAGAGAACACGCCTTAGCATGGAAATTTGCTCAAAATCAGAAGGTAAAGAAAATTTTTGTTGCTCCCGGTAATGCTGGTATCGAAATGCTCCCGAAAGCCGAGAACCTGAATTTAACGAAGGTTGAAGACTTGTTACATTTTGCTACGCAAAAACAGATAGATCTGACGATCGTCGGAAGTGAAGCTCTTTTGGTTGATGGAATCGTAGATCGCTTCGAGTCACGTGGCTTGAAAGCTTTCGGACCTAAGCGCAATGCGGCTATCTTGGAAGGAAGCAAAGCTTATGCTAAGGGTTTTATGAAAAAATATGGAATCAAAACAGCTGCCTATGAGGTGTTTGTAGATGAACGGAAAGCAAAAGATTATCTCTCGGGAGTCTCTTTTCCGCTGGTCGTCAAAGCCAGCGGATTAGCTGCCGGCAAAGGGGTCATCATTTGTAAAAACCGGAATGAAGCAGAGAGAGCAATAGAGAAAATAATGAAGGATAAATTGTTTGGCGATGCCGGTAAGGAGATTGTCATTGAGGAATTTTTGGAAGGTGTAGAGGCATCTATACTTTCAATTACCGACGGCGAAACCATCTTGCCATTTATTTCTGCCAAAGATCATAAAAAAATAGGTGAAGGAGAAACAGGCTTGAATACCGGAGGTATGGGCGTCATAGCTCCCAATCCATACGTAAACGAAGAAGTGATGCGTGCTTTTCAAAATGAAATATTGCTCCCAACATTGAAGGGGATCAAAGCGGAAAAAATGGACTTTAACGGATTTATCTTTTTTGGCTTGATGATCACCAAAAAAGGAGTCTATCTCTTGGAATATAATATGAGACTCGGCGACCCTGAAACACAAGCAATACTCCCTCTGATGAATGACGATTTGTTGGATATTTTGTGCCAAACCTTAAACAAGAAACTAAGTCAAGTGCGCTTGCATTGGAAAAAGGCATCATCCTGTTGCATCGTCGCTGCTTCGGGTGGCTATCCCTTGGATTATGAAAAGGGAAAATTGATTACCGGTCTCGAACAGCTTGCAACACAGGTGTTTATGGCAGGAGTGAAAAGAGATGATGGACTTCGAACTGCGGGAGGGAGAGTCTTGAATGTGGTTGCTTATGCCCAAACACTCGAGGCTGCACGGGAAAAAGCATATCAAGAAATCAAAAAAATCTCTTTCGAGGGAATGTATTATCGCTCGGATATTTGAGATTGATTATTGAGCCTGATCAAAGAAAGGGCGATTTTCATTAAATGAGTTGTTTTGGACTCATTATCCAATTTGGAAATGTCGCAGGATTAAGGTTGTTGATTCATCATAACAGTTCGATAAAATTTACTTTAAAAAAATAATTTTCAAAAAGAAAAATATACTACTTTTGCAGGAAATTTAAAATTTCCGTAATGAATTTCTCACAAAAGATAATCGGAGAAGGACTCACATTTGACAATGTCCTTGTCCTGCCTGCGTATTCGGATGTTATTCCTGTAAATACAGATACTGAAACCTATTTCACAAAGAATATCAAGCTGAAAATACCTATTGTCTCAGCAGCGATGGATACTTTGACCGAACATAAGATGGCAATAGCGATAGCTGAGATGGGTGGCATTGGCATTATTCATAAAAATCTTACGATCGAGCAACAGGCTCAAGAAGTAAAAAATGTCAAGGAATATTCCTTGTCTTCCGGGATCGCTTCGTCAAATGTTGACTCTACAGGGAAATTAAGGGTCGGAGCCGCTATCGGGACATCACCCGACACTCCCAAACGCGCCAAAGCTCTGGTAGAAGCAGGGGTAGATGCTTTGGTTATTGATACGGCTCACGGACATACCAAAACCGTAATGGAAATGGCAAAATATATTAAAAATGAATTTCCGAATATCGACTTGGTCGTCGGAAATATTGCTACACCTGAGGCGGCTCACCGTTTGGCGGAAATTGGTGTGGACGCCGTGAAAGTCGGTATAGGACCCGGTTCTATATGTACGACTCGAATAGTGGCAGGAATCGGTATCCCACAATTGACAGCTATCTTGGAAGTGGTGAAAGCGATGAAAGGAATTCATATGCCGATTATCGCAGACGGAGGAATACGTTATAGCGGGGATATTGTCAAGGCAATTGCTGCCGGTGCATCAAGCGTAATGTTAGGCTCTTTGTTGGCTGCTACCGATGAAACTCCCGGCGATATTATTGCCGAAAACGGCGAAAAATTTAAAACCTATCGAGGTATGGGATCGGTAGATGCAATGCAACATGGTTCGCACGATCGTTATTTTCAAAAAAATGAATCGGAAGAAAAAAAGTTTGTCCCGGAAGGAGTCGTCGGAAGATTGCGTATCAAAGGTTCTGTGAAAGATGTCCTGTATCAGCTTGTTGGTGGCTTAAAATCAGGAATGGGATATACCGGAAGCCATACCATCGGCGAGTTGCAACAGGCTCAATTTGTCAAAATTACCAGCGAAGGACTGCGCGAAAGTCATGTCCACGATATCACGATTACCAAACAACCGGACAATTATAAATAAGACAAGAATGGGTTTAAAAATTGTGAATAAAGTTATTTAGAATAAGTAAAAATTACAGGGAAAGTATTTACTTTTGCAAAAAAAAACCATAGAAAAAATATGAGCAATATTCGATTTAAAGCCTTAGAAATCACTTTCAACCGTGAAAGGAAAGTTTCGCAAAATCCAGAGCTTAAAGTGTCATCCTATTATGGAGAGCTTGTTTTTAATGATAAGACAATGCAAGAATATTTGACCAAAGATGCCTACAACAGTGTGAAAGAGGCAATCTGTCAAGGCAAAAGGATTGGTCGTAATATGGCAGATCAGATTGCCTCGGGTATGAAAGCTTGGGCAATGGATAAGAATGTTACTCATTATACCCATTGGTTTCATCCCTTAACGGGTGCTTCTGCCGAAAAACATGATTCTTTTGCGGATCCTGTTCAAGGAGGACTGGCGATTGAGCGTTTTGAAGGAAATTCATTAATCCAACAAGAACCGGATGCTTCCAGCTTCCCCAATGGTGGAATACGGAATACTTTTGAAGCGAGAGGTTATACAGCTTGGGATCCGACATCTCCGGCTTTTATCTTGGAGAATACACTCTGTATCCCGACGGTCTTTGTCTCTTATACCGGTGAAGCCTTAGATTATAAAACACCTCTGCTAAAGTCTGTTTCTGCTCTGGATGAAGCCGCCACAAAAGTTGTAAAGTTGTTTAATGAAGATGTGCGAAAAGTGTTTTCCAACCTCGGTTGGGAACAAGAATATTTTCTCGTGGATATCGCTCTGTTTAAAGCCAGACCAGACCTAAGCCTCACAGGGAGAACCGTTTTCGGACATTCTTCCGCTAAGGACCAACAGTTGTCCGATCATTATTTCGGTACGATCCAAGAGCGTGCACTCGATTTTATGAAGGATCTGGAATACGAAGCTCATCGTCTCGGAATTCCTCTGAAAACAAGACACAATGAGGTCGCACCCAATCAGTTTGAATGTGCACCGGTCTATGAAGAAGTAAATATTGCCGTAGATCACAATCAACTTTTGATGCATCTTTTGGATAAAGTGGCCAAGAGACACAACCTCAAAGCACTCTTGCATGAAAAACCCTTTGAAGGTATCAATGGCTCAGGTAAACATAATAATTGGTCTATCTCGACCAATACGGGAATTAACTTGCTTAATCCGGGAAAAAATCCTGCTGAAAATTTACGCTTCCTTACTATTTTGGTGAATGTGCTTAAAGCGGTAAATGATTATTCGGACTTGTTGAGAGCTCACATCGCCAGTGCCGGAAATGATCATCGATTGGGAGGACACGAAGCACCTCCGGCAATTATTTCCGTATTTATCGGAGACCAGTTGTCAAGACTTCTCAAACAGTTGGAAAATCCAAGTGAAAAAAATACTTTTGAATCCAAAAATTTGAAAGATATTGATATCCCGAAAATCCCCGAAATTCTATTGGATAATACCGACCGTAACCGTACATCACCTTTCGCATTTACCGGGAACAAATTTGAGTTCCGCGCCGTAGGTTCATCTGCCAACTGTGCTCTCCCTATGATTGCTCTGAATACTATTGTCGCCGACCAGTTCAATAAATTTTTTGCTGAATA
>CAZLTF010000547.1:0-4263 GCA_964562195.1 uncultured Bacteroidales bacterium
TCGGCATCGGCGCTGTACTGGGACTGATTGCCTTTTCGCATATCCTCTCATGGTTATTCAAACATTTTGCCGATCAAACTTTAGCAATTTTAACAGGTTTTATTTTAGGCTCACTAAGCGTTTTGTGGCCTTGGCAAAAAGCCATATATCTCAAAGAAAACGGAGACTATATCCTAAAACACGGCGAGAAAATTGTTGCATATACCGAAAAAATAATGCCTGCCAATTTTGACACACAAGTCATATTTGCTTTCGGCTACCTGATACTGGGAATCATCTCTATTTACCTGATCGAACGATTTGCAAATCAAGCTGGATAATCAGACATTAAATGAAAAAAGATACAAACAAAAAAAATTACGGTCTTATCGGATATCCGATAGAACATTCCTTTTCCAAAGATTATTTCCTTGACAAATTTAATATGCTTGGAATTCAAGCCGGCTTTAAACTTTACAACGATGTCAATCTTTTGAACATCATCCGGAAAATCAGACAAGAAAAAATTCTCTCCGGTTTTAGCGTGACCAAACCGTTCAAAGAGGAAATCATTCAACATCTTGATCTCATTGACAAAGAAGCCTTTGAGATCGGAGCTGTCAATAGTGTAAAAATACTAAATGAGGGAGATGATATTAAGCTAAAAGGTTACAATACAGACACATACGGCTTCCTCGAATCCTTATCACCACATATTCAACACACACACACACAAGCATTAATATTAGGAACAGGCGGAGCCTCCAAAGCGGTGGCTTATGCGCTGGACAAACTCTCCATCGACTATCTCTTCGTCACCCGCCGCCCCACTGCTTGCAAGCATATCCGTTATTCAATTTTGCATCAAGATTTGATACGCCAACACCCGCTAATCATCAACACCACCCCACTCGGAATGTTCCCCGTGACAGAAGACTTCCCGCCGATTCCTTATCAATTTATCACCTCCGGACATTTGCTGTTTGACCTCATTTACAACCCCATCGAAACGATCTTCTTGAAAAAAGGAAAAGAGCAGGGCGCACATACAATCAATGGCTTGCAAATGCTGCACATTCAGGCGGATCACTCTTGGGAAATATGGAATAAGTAAAAAAATTTTTTCTCACATACCGTCTCATTGATAACTTCATCGTCCACAATAATTTATAAATCCATTTATAGAAAGAGCAATTTTCATAAAAAGAGTTGTTTCGGATAAGAGATATATTTTTTGATATTCGGTGATACCGACTGGACTCATTGATGCACTCCGCATTTCTGAAAGCTGTAAAAACCAATATCTAAGATGGTATCTTGTCCCACGCACAAAAAAATATTTCAATTTGTGAAACCTATAAAAAAAAATGCTTACATTTGCAAATATAAAAAATGGTGTAAATGGATCTGTTTTACAGAAAATATGGTAGCGGAAAACGTAAACTTATCATCCTGCATGGATTTATGGGGCTGTCAGACCATTGGGTACCGGTTGCAAAAAAAATGGCGAAGCACTTCACAATTTACATTCCCGATATGAGAAATCACGGACAATCATTTTGGAGTGACGAGTTTAGTTATCAAATTTTAGCAAGGGACTTGCACAAATTTATGACTCAACACGAAATCAAGGCCTCCGGTATTATCGGACATTCAATGGGCGGAAAGGTATTGCTACAATATATGCTTCAACATCCGGAGATGGACATCAAAAAACCCATTATCATAGACATTCTTCCTGTTGATTATTCTCCCAATCCGGAATTTAAGAAGATGATCTCTTTGGGCAAAGAAACGGATCTCTCTCAATTTTCGACGCGTGACGAAATTGCTGTTTTTTTAGAAAACAACGATATTCACGATCGCTTCAAAAGACTGATATTAAAGAATATAACACTCAAAAACGGAAAATTCCAATGGAAAATCAACATCCAAGCGATGTACGAAACATTCGACTCCATATTTTCGGAAATTTCCGAAAACACGATTTATTCAAAGCCCGTATATTTTATCAAAGGTGGAGCTTCCATGCTTATCACGGAAGCCGGATTTGCCGAAACATTAAAGCGTTTTCCGAAGGCAAAACTCTTTACGGTCGAAGGCGCAAGCCATTGGATACATATCGAGAAAGCAAGCACATTGACAGCACTTCTACTTAACATCTTAAACGGAGCTAATTGAGCCTGGGAAGTTTTTTAAAATTTTCATTCTACATACAAATATTTGTGTAACTTTGCAAAAAAACTTGGTCATTATGAGGATTGCAGATGAATCTAAATTAGCAAGAGTAAAAGAAGCAACAATTCAGATTATAGTAAAAAAGGGATATCATGGGACAACAATCTCCAAAATAGCCTCACTCGCCGAAGTTTCAGATGGTTACCTCTATCGTCATTACAAAAACAAATCGGAATTGATTCGAGATCTGTTTATTGAAAACAAGCGAAATTTTCACAAACAAATATTGGAATATATTGACCAAAGCGATACGGTTCGTGAAATGCTCATACAGTCGTGTCATTATATCCGGTCAATGGCAGCCGAAAAACCCGAAATTATTAAATTTTATTCACTTCTCGCTCACGATTATACATTTGAATTTCCCGAAGTAATAAGAATCGAAATACGCCTCATCGGCGAAAAAATACGGGAAAAAGGAATCATCACAGGAGAAGTCAGCAAAGACACCCAAATAGAAGAAATCATACTTAGTTTCTTCGGTTTTCAAGGTAAACTGGTGGACCTTTATGAAAAAGGAATCATCAGTGATGAATATTTCAACGATTATTCCAGTCAGAAAATCGTAAATATGTGTCTCAAAGTTTGGAAATAGCACTCCCAACTACCTCAAAGACAGTCCAATGAAAAATATTCTCCGGCAAATCCAAAAGGAACTTGAAGGGGAATTGTATTTTGATGATCTACACACGATAATGTATGCAACGGATGCCTCCGCCTATCGCATTGTTCCGCTCGCCGTCTGTTATCCGGCAAATGAACAAGATATCCGCTTGCTCATCGACTTTGCCAACCAATATAAAATCCCACTCACACCAAGAGCGGCAGGCACTTCCTTAGGAGGTCAAGCCCTTGGCGAAGGCATCATTGTTGATATTTCCAAACATTTCACAAAAATTCTTGACTTCGATCCCAAAAAACAAACCATCCGCGTTCAAGCAGGAGTGATACGCGATGAAATCAACCGTTTTGCAGCTCCTTACAATCTGTTTTTTAGTCCGGAAACATCCACCTCCAACCGCTGTATGATCGGAGGAATGATCGGAAACAATTCTTGTGGACTTCATTCACTTGAGTACGGAAGCACTCGCGACCATCTCCTCTCGGTAAAAGGGTTTTTGCCGGACGGTACCAAGGTGCTCTTCAAAGAACTAAGTCCGGAAGAGTGGATGCAAAAATCAAAACAAAATAATACAGAAGGAAATATTTACCGGCAACTTCATACACTTCTCTCTTCTCCCGCTACCCAACAATCCATCCGGAATCAATATCCTGATTCTCAGATAAAAAGAAGAAATAGCGGCTATGCTCTCGACAGTCTCTTAAACACTCAAATATTTCAAGACACCAATACTCCCCTCAATCTTAGTCACCTTATCGCCGGTTCGGAGGGAACACTCCTGTTTATCACCGAAGCTTGCCTTCACCTTTCCCCTCTTCCTCCGAAACACAAAGCACTGCTATTGACGCACCACGAGAGTTTACAAAATGCCTATCAAGCCAATATTCAACTATTAACCTACGCACCCAGCGCCATCGAACTGATGGATGACAATATTATTAGACTTGCTTCGCAAAATAAAAATATATTCGCAAAAATGGGCTTTATCAAGGGAAAGCCAAAAGCGGTATTGATGACCGAAATAAACTCAGAAACAAAGAGAGAGATTCAACAGAAAATCAAACAAATACAAACACAATTTGATACCCGCAATTTAGCTTACGACTATAGTATTTTATGGGATGATGAGATAAGCAATGCATGGGAAATCCGAAAAGCCGGCTTAGGCGTACTCTCCAATATGCCGGGAGACAAAAAACCCGTCCCCCTCATCGAAGACATGGCTGTAAAACCACAAGATCTACCGGCATTTATGGAAGAAATAGACCGTTTGCTAAATCAACATCAGCTTTCGTGTGTGTACTACGGACATATTGCTACCGGTGAACTTCATCTCCGTCCGGTACTGAATTTAAAAACTCCGAAAGATAGAAAATTATTTCATACCATTGGTCTGGAAGCAGCCAAAATTGTAAAAAAATACA
>CAZLTF010000548.1:0-2968 GCA_964562195.1 uncultured Bacteroidales bacterium
GGTGTTGCCGAAGTAAAACGGAAATTTTTTGGAACGCTCTACAATACATACTCATTTTTTGCACTATATGCCAATATCGATAATTTCACCTACGCCGAAGAGGATATTCTCATCGAAAAGCGTCCCGAATTAGACCGTTGGATACTATCCGAACTGAACACACTCATCTCGGAAGTTGATAAACATTTTGTAAATTATGAACCCGCCAAAGCCGGAAGACTCATCAGTGAATTTACCGACAAGCATCTTAGCAATTGGTACGTAAGGTTAAGCAGAAGAAGATTTTGGAAGGGAGAATACAGTCAAGACAAAATCTCGGCTTACCAAACCTTATACACAGTGCTCGAAGCACTTAGCCAATTAATTGCTCCCATTGCACCCTTTTTTGCAGACCGGTTGTATAGAGATCTGAATGCCGTAAGCAAAAAAAATCCGGCTATCTCGGTGCATCTTACCGATTTTCCTCTTGCAAAAACCAATCTCATCAACCGTCAATTGGAAAAAAGAATGCAACTTGCCCAACAATTGTCATCAATGGCACTTTCGCTTCGCAAAAGAATGAAAATCAGAGTAAGACAACCTCTCAATAAAATTCTTATTCCGAGTACAGGCAATGACTTCAAAGCCGATCTGGATGCCATCAAAAACCTTGTAATGTCAGAAGTCAATGTCAAAAACGTAGAAGTGATGGAAGACACCTCCATGTTGAGCAAAACAGTCAAAGCAAATTTCAAAACCTTGGGACCCAAATACGGAAAAATCATGAAACAATTGGCACAAGCTATTGCACAAATGAATGATTTGCAAATCCAAGAATTGGAAAGCAAAGGAGAAATTGACATCCCTATTGACAACAGAGAAATAACCATCGGACTTCAAGATGTGGAAATCCGCACCCAAGATATAAAAGGATGGCAAATAGCCTCAGAAGGCAGCCTGACAGTAGCTCTGGACATTAACATCACCGAAGAACTATGGGAAGAAGGACTGGCGAGAGAGTTAATCAATCGCATCCAAAACATTCGTAAAGAAAAGAATTTTGAGGTAACAGACAGCATTCAAGTGATACTGGAGAACAATCCTCAAATTAAATCGGCTATCAATCATAATTATGACTACATTTGCACGGAAATTTTAGCAACTGATATTCAGTTTGCCGAAATAACAGATGAAGAAATGGAAAAAATTGATTTGGTAGATGATATATCAATTTATGTTAAGATAAAAAAACAATAATCTTAATCACATATAAAATGAGTCAAGAATATAAAAGAACAGGATATACGGATGAAGAATTAGAAGAATTTCGTCAAATCATCCTAAAAAAGTTAGAGCAAGCGAAAGCGGACAATCGCAATCTAATCGATTCGATCAAAAATGATCATGGCACAGATGACACTTCACCCACTTTCAAGCTTATGGATGAAGGATCAAATGTTTTGATCAAAGAAGAAAACAATCGTTTGGCAGCCCGCCAACAACGCTTTATCCAGAATCTGGAATATGCTTTGCAACGAATAGAGAACAAAACTTACGGTATATGCCGGGTGACCGGAAAACTTATTTCCAAAGAACGCTTGCGTGCAGTTCCTCATGCTACCCTAAGCATCGATGCAAAGCTCCAACAACACAATAAAAGAACCTAATACACAATAGTTTGAGAAAAGTCATCGCTCTTGTTTTCGGCATACTTTTAGCCGATCAAAGCTTAAAGTTTTGGATCAAAACACATATGCTTATCGGAGATGAAATACCAGTGCTCGGACATTGGTTTAATCTCCACTTCGTAGAAAACCGGGGAATGGCATTTGGTTTTGAGTTCGGTGGTGATACCGGAAAATTGATACTTAGCAGTTTTCGTATCATCGCTGTTGTACTAATCGGAATTTACCTGTTCCGGATAATCCGGAAAAAACAAAATACCGGTTTTATCATCAGCATTTCCTTGATTTTTGCCGGCGCTATAGGCAATATTATCGATAGTGTCTTTTATGGCATCCTGTTTTCGCGCAGCACCTATCACCAAATGGCAACCTTTATGCCCGAAGAAGGCGGCTATTCAAGCCTGCTACATGGCAAGGTAGTAGATATGCTTTATTTTCCGCTTTTTCACTTTCAAATCCCGGAGATAATTCCAATATGGGGTGGCGAAAGATTTGACTTTTTTCAACCCGTATTCAATATCGCAGACGCCTCCATTTCGGTCGGCGTGGCGATACTTTTACTTTTTAATCGTCAATTTTTAAAAAAATAAATTATTATGGCTTCAACATCAGATTTTAGAAATGGTCTCACATTAGAAATGAACAACGATCTATATACTATCGTTGAATTTCAACACGTTAAACCCGGAAAAGGATCTGCCTTCGTACGCACAAAATTGAAAAGCATCCGTACCGGAAAAGTATTGCAAAACACCTTTCCCGCAGGTCAAAAAGTTACGGTTGCACGCGTCGAAAGAAGAAAATATCAATATCTCTATAAAGATGATATGTACTATTTTATGAATACCGAGACCTATGACCAAGTTCCCATTGAACCACATTTGATCGAACATCCCGAATTTTTGAAAGACGGACTTGAAGTGGAAATCCTGTTTCATGCCGATACCGAAGAAGCATTAGTCGTAGATTTACCGGCATACGTTGTGTATGAAATCACCTATACCGAACCGGGAGAAAAAGGAAATACAGCTACCAACGCATTCAAAGATGCCACGATTGAGACCGGAGGGACCGTAAAAGTACCCCTTTTTATCAACACGGGAGATAAAATCAAAGTCGATACCAGAAATGGCAATTATTCCGAAAGAGTAAAATAGTAAAACACTATAAACAAAGCATTTATCGTCCGTTTTTTTTGTCATAAACAATGTATTGGCTTATTTCAAAACAAAAAAAAGATAATAATTTGCATCAAATAGAAAATGTTTGCAAGTGGTAAATAAATAAAAAAAATTATTTATTTC
>CAZLTF010000549.1:0-2970 GCA_964562195.1 uncultured Bacteroidales bacterium
ACCGTAGGCACTTACGACGGTTTGCACCGGGGTCATCAGCAGCTTCTTTCGCGAATGAAAGAGAAAGCTCAATCCATCGGCGGAGAGAGTGTAGTCATCACTTTTTATCCTCATCCGCGCAGAGTATTGTATGCAGACTCCAAAGATCTAAAACTTATCCTCACGCATCAACGCAAATATGATCTGCTCCGGGAATTTGGAATCGATCATTTACTCATTATTCCCTTCACCAAAGAATTTGCTGCCAAATCAGCGGAGAATTTCATCAGAGAAATACTTATCAATACACTTCATATTCATAGTTTCGTCATTGGTTATGACCATCACTTCGGCAAAGGGAGAACCGCCGAATATGATATGTTGAAACAATATGGCAGAAAGGCAGGATTTGATGTTGAGCAAGTGAAAGCCGAGAAAGTAAATGGAATCACAGTAAGCTCAACCAAGATACGCAACGCCTTGAAAAGCGGAGAGATACGTCTTGCCAATCAATTGTTGGGCTTCCATTATTCCATCACCGGAAAAGTCGTGGAAGGAGATAAAATCGGAAGGACAATAGGTTTTCCGACTGCCAACCTTGAGATAGAGGATGAATTTAAATTGATTGCTGCCGGAGGTGTGTATGCTTGCCAAGTACAATGGAAAGAAAAACAATATTCGGGAATGGGAAACATCGGATTTCGTCCTACTATCAATGGCAACAACGACTTGCGAACCGAAGTACATATCTTTGATTTTGATCACGATATCTATGGTGATGACCTGTGTATCTTTTTTATAGATCGCATTCGCAATGAAAAGAAATTTCGAAGTCTGCAAGCCCTAAAAGCTCAATTGAAGAAAGATGAAATCACGGTTCGCAAAATATTTCAATCCGGATTTTAGTCCGGAAAAAATGAGATCAAAAAAAGTATTCAATCATTTACATATTATCTTATCTTTGCGTTTTTAAAAAATAACGATGAGAGATATGAAAAAGATTGTATTGACAAGTTTGATTTTGTGGAGTGTCGTGGCAAATACTTTTGCTTGTACCAATTTTTTGGTAACAAAAGGAGCGTCGGCGGACGGTTCGACGATGATCAGTTATGCGGCTGATTCACATGTTTTGTATGGAGAATTGTATCATTGGCCGGCGGCTACTTATCCCGAAGGGACAATGCTGGATGTATATAACTGGGATAGCGGAAAATATCTCGGACAGATCAAGCAAGCTGCCGAGACATACAATGTGACCGGAAATATGAACGAATATCAAGTAGCAATAGGAGAGACCACCTATGGGGGAATCGAAGAGCTGCACGCCAATCCGGGCGCAATAATGGACTACGGCAGCCTCATCTATATCACCTTGCAAAGAGCAAAAACCGCACGCGAAGCAATACGGATTATGTCCGAACTGGTACACGAGTACGGTTTTGACAGTCACGGCGAGTCTTTTTCCATTTCCGACCCCGATGAAGTATGGATCATGGAGATGATTAGCAAAGGAAAATTTGAAGTCGGTGCGGTATGGGTTGCACTGCGTATTCCCGATGGCTACGTAAGCGCACACGCCAATCAGGCAAGGATCAGAACTTTCCCTATCGGAAATAAAAAGAGAAGTGTCCCCTTCTCCAAACGCAAAAAGTTGAACCATCCGGACGTTGATTGTTATTATGCGGATGATGTGGTTAGCTTCGCCAAAAAACATGGATTTTACAAAGGGAATGATAAAGATTTTAGCTTTTCGGATACCTATGCACCCGTTGATTTCGGGGGTGCCAGATTTTGTGAAATGCGGGTTTGGTCTTTTTTTAGAAATTTTAGCGATGATATGGATCAATATACCGAATACGTTGCCGGACATGATCTTTCCAATCGTATGCCGCTTTGGGTGAAACCCAATCAAAAAATAGCTGTCCGGGATATGTTTGCTTATATGGGGGATCACTTGGAAGGGACTGTTTTTGATATGAGCAAAGACATCGGAGCAGGTCCGTTTCACAATCCCTATCGTTGGCGACCTTTGACTTGGAAGGTAGAAGGAGAAAATTATTGCAATGAGAGAGCTACCGCTACACAACAAACAGGCTTTGTATTTGTAGCACAAGCACGTTCGTGGATGCCACGGGATCTGGGCGGAATTATCTGGTTTGGTGTGGACGATGCCGCCAGCACCGTCTTCGTACCTATCTACACCGTGAGCACTCAAGCCCCCAAATCCTACGCCGTTGGCAATGGTGATATGATGACTTTCACAATGGATGCCGCCTTTTGGGTCTATAATATGGTGTCCAACTTCGCCTACACCCGCTATGATGTGATTCATCCCGAAATTTCAAAAAAACAAACAGAACTGGAAACACAGTTTGTCGAAAAAGTAAAAGAAATAGATGCCAAAGCAAAAAAATTGTATGAAACACAAGGACGCAATGAAGCCGTACGCTTTTTGACAAAATATTCTACCGGTAATGCCGACAAAACCACGACCGAATGGAAAGCATTTTACGCATATCTGTTTACCAAATATATGGATGGGAATATCAAAACAAAACAAGAAATACCCGAAGGATATAAATATTATGCCCCCAAATTGGAACAACCCGGATACGGTCAGGATTGGTATAAAATCATCGTCGAAAAAACAGGAGATCATTTCAAAATGAAATAGAGTTTGCTGAAAATCACAAAAACATCTTCATTTTATAAATATGTGAGATGGTGATGTACATAAATACTCTGCAAGTTAGTAGAGGTAGGTGCTTTTGTAATCGCTGCTGATTTATTGCGTAAGCTTTAATCAAATAATCCTTTAATAATTGCGTTGCCCACTTTCTAAACAAAACACCGCGTTTTGAATTCACGCTATAACCAACTGATATAATTGCGTCTAAGTTGTAAAATTTAATTTCTCTTTTGACTTTTCTTTTACCTTCTTGACGAACTACCGAGTATTTCTCGGTAGTTGAAATTTCTTCTAATTCACCT
>CAZLTF010000550.1:0-6304 GCA_964562195.1 uncultured Bacteroidales bacterium
GTTTCGCCCGGATCAACATATCCATTATTATTGCCGTTTGTATCTTGAATCTCAACATCGTTTAGGCCAACTCCATAGGCAAGCATCGAAAGCCCTTTGATACAAAAATTGCCTGAATGTTGAAAACCCGAAGGATCATTATAATCATAAAAATCCAACCAATTGCCATTTTCCTTATAATAGCTTTCGCCGGGAGAAGCCGTAGAAGTAACTATGGTTTTGGAACTTCCGCCCAATAATACCGGTACATCCGAAGTACGATCATAGGGCATTCCTCCTTCGGAGAGGAAAAGATAAATATAAAAATCATCGCCTTGTGTCAAAGCCAAAGGAGTAGGTAAGTCAATGGTTTGAAAACCACGGTATTGTACTGTCCCGCTGGTACTTGCCAATTCATTTTGTAGTTCTCCCGAGAAAAAATCACCATAAACCTTGACCGTATAATTTACATTATTGGCATCCACGAAGAAACTTACCGATGTCAACATTTCATCCGATACAGCAACAAATTTGTTGAATGCTTCGGTGGTATTGGGTTTTGTATCTCTCCATCCGTGATAATCATGATAATAAACCTGATCATAAGCATAAGCTTCCACTTCGGAAAAAGATACAGCTCCCATATCCGGTTCACGACAAGACCATTTATCATAATATGAAATCCAAAAATAACCACTTTCACCCCAGCTGCTTCCCCAACTGTTTTTGACCAACCAAGCACCGTCTTGAGGAGCTTGCGTACTTTTGTTGTCGTCCCATCCGACAATAGCTACGGAATGATTGGGCAATTCATTACTGCTTGGCGGCTGATAATGCGTTGTCCCGGAGAGATAAGAACCGGAATAACACATACAAGTTGCCAGCACGCCATTGTTCATGATTTTCTCTTTGATAAGATCGATACCATTTAGATTTTCATCCATTACAAACCATTCCACGGTGCGCGGATAATATTTGTGATAATAATCTTTGTAACGTGCCGGCGGCGTATTGAAAGATTGTCCGTCAATATCACGTACAGCACCCTCAGCACGAGAAAGATAAGCCGTAGAAACACGATAATCTCCACCTTCGTGAACCGTAAGGCCGTCGCCGGTAGGAGGATCCAAGTCTTCGTTAAATTCTTGATTATAACCGTTCCACCAGTCCAGATGATATTCGGCAAGATCAGGTTCTCCGTTTTCGCCCGCTTCTGCCCATACGCCGGTCATCATTAAATTTCCTTCAATGGCTGCCATCGTGCCATGTGTCCAACATGTCCCTCCCGATTGACTTTTAACACTGGTCACATAATTTGTGCCTCCTACATCCCTTAAGTCAAATGTTTCCGGAATTTGTCCGTATGTGATGCTCGTTACAGAAAGCATCACCAACCACAATATCGTTCTTTTCATATCATTTGTTTTTTTTATAAAATTCTTTTAATCAAGACAATTCGGGCAATATTTCGTTGCATTTATTGATGTTTATTGATATTCCAAAAAATAATGGACAAATGCTTTTGAAGAGTTTTTAATCTTCTCTACACTTCCACTCTCAATGACTTTCCCTTCATCCAAAATACTAATATTATCAGCAATCGCAAAAGCTTCTTTATGATCGTGAGTTACATAAATAATCGTTAGATTAAGGTTATTTTTCAGATTGAGAATATGTTTTAAAATTTTTCTTTTCAATTTCACATCCAAATTTGCCAAAGGTTCATCCATTAGTAATATGTTGGGATGCAATACCAGAGAACGGGCAATAGCCACAAGCTGTTGTTGTCCTCCCGACAATTGATGGGGATATTTCTTGACTTCCTGACTTATGTCAAAGAAGTCTAATATCTCATTTACTTTCTCCTCGATATGTAGCTCTTTTCTTTCCTTGAGTCCGAAAGCAATATTTTCAAAAACCGTAAAATGTGGCCATAAAGCCAAATCCTGAAAAACAAATCCTATGTCTCTTTGATGCGGAGCAATAAGATTATTGCCATTTTGCATATATAGCTGATTGTCAATATATAAACTCCCATTATGAGGTGTCTCAAGTCCGGCAATTATCCTCAAAATCGTAGTTTTACCACAACCGGAACTCCCCAATAGGCAATGTAATTCATTAGAATGAAATTCTAAATTTAGATTGTGAATAATCTCTTTTTTTCCGTAGGAATGGGAAATATTTTCCAGTCGTATCATCCTTTTAAATTTATATTGTTTTTCTTGTCCAAAACCTTTTTAGCAAAAAGAAAAAAATCAAAACAAGCAGCAAAGATACTAAAAATACAATTAATGTCATCGAACTTGTCAATCCTTGAGGAGCATTAGCCATAATCGTAAAAACTTTGATAGGCATAATCTCCGTTCCGGGTGGATATAGCATAATCGTAAGTCCCAGTTCTCCGATGTTGAAAATAAAACTAATCAAAAACGAGGCAACAATTGCCGGCGACAATACCGGTAGTATAATTTTTGTAAAAAGTGAAAAAGAGCCTATACCGGATATCCGGGCTGCTTCCTCAAGTGAAGAAGGAATTTGTTTCATAGCATTCGCAATTATTTTAGCGGAAATAAAAGAAAATTTACCTGCATAGCCTATCCAGATGATACCAAAACCGGAATAAATAAAACTCAAAAAACCTCGATTGTAAAAAATAATAAGACTGATACCATAAATAATCGTAGGAATCGTAAAAATAACCAGCAATATCCGGCTTAATAAATGATAGCGATACCGGACGGAAAAATAGGCAGCTACAAAACCCACCAATACACTGATCACTGCTCCGCCCAACGATAAAAAGACAGAGCTGGAAAAAGTAGGCAAAAGATAGTGAAAAGCTTCTATAAAGTACTCCCCTCCTTCGTCAAAAGATTGGTAAAAAAGAACAAGCAAAGGAACAAAAACCGAAATCAAAACATAAGTCCATATCAAAAATCCGGAAAAACCTGCATTGTCATATATTCGTATTTGTGAGCCTTTCTTGCCAAGTGACAAAAACGGAGCATCCGAAATATATTTTCTTTCTGCAAAAAGCATTGCAAAACAGATAAGAACCAAAAAAACAGAATGAAAAATAGCCAATGAATGATCGTAAAAGGCAGAAAATCGCGTAAAAATCTCAGTGGTAAAAACTTTTACTCCCAAAAAAGCAGGAACCGAAAATTCGGAAATACTAAAAATAAATACCAAAACAAAAGAAGTCAAAAGAGCCGGTTTGATAAGGGGAAAAAGAATCTTACGAAACATTGCCGGAACATCTATCAATAACAAAGCACTTTCTTCCAATGCCGAATGAATATTGTTGAGCGCACTACCAATAATCAACATCGATAATGGAACAAACACCAAGCTCGTAATAAAGATCACTCCTGCAATAGAATGTATCCAGTGACCATTAAGACCAAAAAGAAAAAAGAAATCTTTCCAAGCAACCGCTTGAATATAAGGAGACGTAAACAAAGGTATCAAAAGCAAAAGCTTGAGCAAAGAGACATAAATTCCTCCGGTTCGATAAAGTATAAACCCCAACAATAAACCTACTATCGTAGATAAAAAAGCAACCGCAAAAGCTATAAACACGCTCTTCAATAGAAGCAATAAAAGGTGATTGTCCATCGAATTCAAACCTTCCCTCCAAAAATTTTCATCCCCAAATGCAGAAATATAAGTATATATTAAAGGAACAATCATCATCAATATTATTACTCCTAAGGTGATAAAGTAGAAATATGTATTTTTCTCCCGCCGGATGTTCACTGTCTATCATTTTTTATAAATGCAAAGATATTCTTTTTTTATTTGGGTAGTGTATATTTTCAAAAATACGATTATATCAATTCAAAAGGCTGGAAAGACAGTAACAAATAAATGATTTTGCAAGGAAGAGTACAGGTATTGGAATGGTACAAAAAACCATATATAATTGGTATTAGCTTAACAAAAATAGAATTTTTGTAGTAAGCAAACCCTATTTATCAAATATTCATTTATTGAGAGCCATAAACACAATATTGTTAAAAACTGAGTAAATTGAAATACCTATTTTATATAAATCAAGGTCTGCCAAAAACTCTCAAATATTTGAAGTATAATATATTACGTAAAATAATTATAATGAGTCCGGTCAAAAAAGCAAGCAAATTTGAAAAAGTCCTGCCATTATCCTATTCTCAAATAAAGTATTTTCGTTCCACAGAAACAGATCTTGAATATAAGTAGTAGTTCATTATTTAATTTCGCTACTTTTGCCAAAATTTTGGAATTATGAATGAGTTTTCTTCCAATCTACTTCAAAAAGCGGTAGATGAAATCTCCGGTCTTCCGGGCATCGGTAAACGAACAGCACTCCGCTTGGCATTGCATATTCTCAAGCGGGAACAGTCTTTTGCCGGAAATTTGGGAAAAGCCATTATTGATTTAAGAGAAAAGATAAATTATTGTAAAAAATGTCACAATATTTCAGATACGGATATTTGTAATATTTGTGCCAACCCCAAAAGGGATAATAAGACAATCTGTGTCGTTGAAGATATCCGGGATGTGATGGCAATCGAAAATACAGGGCAGTATTTCGGATTGTATCATGTATTGGGAGGAATTATTTCACCTATGGAAGGTATAGGACCGGAAGAATTGCATATTGATTCCCTGCAAAAAAGATGCAAACAAGAAGAAATAGACGAAATCTTCTTGGCTTTGCCGGCGACCGTCGAAGGTGATACGACAGCCTTCTATATATATAAGGTATTAAATAATGCCACAATCCGTTTTTCTACCATCGCGCGTGGAATTGCTATTGGTGATGATTTGGAATATGCCGACGAAGTGACGCTCGGAAGATCTATTTTGAATCGTCAAGTTTATGAAAGATAATAATTGACTTATTGATTTTAATAAATAAAAACTCTCATATTGAATAGTTTTTTTGCGTTTTCAATTCAAATCGACGGTTTTTTTGATAGATTTTTTTTAAAAAATATGTATTTAGACACAAAATTATTATAATTTATAAAAAATATACTAAAATTTTTTGTAGCTAAGTGCCTCTATAACAATAAATAATAAAGCGTATTTAGTAATTTTTATCAATTAGTAATTTTTTTTCATTTTTATTTGGAATTGTTATAAATAAATATGTACCTTTGCAAAAAATTAAAAAATATAGATATGTCAAACGTAGAATTTAATTACAAGTTGTTAAGTATAAAAGAAAATCTGGAAGGAATGGCATACTCTCTAACAATGAATAGAGATGCTGCAAATGATCTTTTTCAAGAAACATACTTAAAAGCATTGAAAAATAAAGATAAATTCAATCCTCAAACCAATCTCAAAGCTTGGACCTATACCATTATGAAGAACACCTTCATCAATGATTATCGCAAAGCGAAAAGAGCCAATACTTTTGTAGATGATACGGATGAGCAATATCATATCAATACCAACAAAGAAGATCGCTTTGTCTCTTCCGAATCCAAAATGTTTTGCAAAGAAATCAAAGGAGCTATCGCAGATCTCGATGATGAACATCGTATCCCATTTGAAATGCACTACAATGGATATAAATACAAAGAAATTGCCGACGAATTAAACCTCTCCATTGGTACGGTCAAGAGTCGCATCTTCTTTAGCAGAAAAAGATTGATGGAAGTCTTACAAGATTATAAATAAGACCCATCTTTAAGGATCATGTATTTTTAATTTAATTTGTGAGTTTATTTTGCTCCGCCAAAATATAGGGGTAAATATCATAAACACCGCCGCTTGAAAACAAATATCAGTTTTTCCGGCAATCCTTGTAAGATTGCCGGAATTTTATTTTTTCCACTGAATATCAGCCAATTATCCATAATATCTTCGATTCATATTTTTAATTGATAATATTTCATCAATTTAGAATCTTATAAATTAATATCTATTTATTAATTTTTCATTCGTGCAAGCAAATTACTTTTATATTTGCCACCTGATTTTAAAAATAATGAAATATGGATTATAAAGCAAAAGTAAGTGATGTACTCAAAGCACATCCGAGAGTATTAGCGAATATTGATCGCAGTGAAATGATCAAAGATGCTGTCAATAATGGAGAAGCAATGGTCGCCAAAAGTGGTGCTTTGGCAACGTGGACACCTCCCGAATCTACCGGAAGAAGCCCCAAAGATACCGTAGTGGTGAGAAGAGCAGCGAGCGAAGGCAACGTAGATTGGAATTCACCCAATAATATTCCTATCGATGAAGAAACTTTCAATATGGCATTTGAAGATGCTATGGCAATGCTTTCCAAAAAAGACAAATTATATGTTACCGATAGAGTAAT
>CAZLTF010000551.1:0-2087 GCA_964562195.1 uncultured Bacteroidales bacterium
ATTTTTCGGAGGATTTGATGCATGATATTTTGTATGGTACGGATGAAAATCTGGAAATAAAGAAAGTGTACTCGGGAGTTACCTCCAATTATCATATTGAATTTGAAGGACTGATTTCATTCTTGGAACGTCAACAAAAGCAAACTTCGAGTGTCAGTATTAAACGTTGGGCGGAAGCCTATATGACAGAGTCCGTCTGCCCTGTCTGTCATGGACAACGCCTGAAAAAAGAGTCTCTCCATTTTCGTATAGGAGGGAAAAATATTACGGAAGTAGCCAATATGGATCTGTCCCGCCTGAAACATTGGGTTGATACGATTGCGGACAGTTTGAATGAAAAAAAGAAATATCTATCGTATGAGATTCTTCGTGAGTTGAGCGTCCGCATCGATTTTTTGTTGGAAGTAGGACTTGATTATCTTGCTTTGAATCGTCCTGCCAAAAGTCTAAGCGGAGGAGAATCACAGCGGATTAGATTAGCGACTCAGATAGGTTCGCAACTGACCAATGTATTATACATTCTGGATGAACCGAGCATAGGATTGCACCAACGTGACAATCGTAAGCTAATAGCTTCTTTACAGGATTTGCGTGATATTGGCAATTCGGTAATTGTGGTCGAACACGATGAGGAAATGATGCAAGAAGCTGATTATTTGATTGATATAGGTCCCGGTGCGGGACGCCTTGGCGGCGAAATTGTTGCTTCGGGAACAGCTGACGAGGTCTTGGCATCCGGCTCAGTGACAGCACAATACCTTTCCGGAAAACGGAAAATCAAAGTCCCCCGTAAACGCCGTCCCGGAAATGGGAAATTTTTAAAATTGTCCGGAGCCGAAGGCAATAACCTGAAATCTGTTATGCTCAAGCTTCCTCTGGGAATGCTGGTTTGTGTGACCGGCGTATCCGGCAGCGGAAAATCCACCCTTATCAATGAAACACTCTATCCGGTTTTGATGAATACCTATTTTAATTCTCATCGCAAACCATTGAAATACAAATCGGTGACAGGATTAAAGCATTTGGACAAAGTCGTCAATATCGATCAATCTCCGATCGGTCGCTCGCCGCGTTCCAATCCTGCTACTTATACCAATGTCTTTGATGAAATCCGGAAATTGTATGCTGCCTTGCCCGAATCCAAAATCAGAAATTACAAAGTAGGACGTTTCTCTTTTAATGTGAAAGGAGGACGCTGCGAGACGTGCAAAGGAGGTGGCGTAAGGCTTATTGAGATGAATTTTTTGCCGGATGTATATGTCACTTGTGAAGACTGCCGCGGCAAACGCTACAATCGCGAAACGCTTGAAGTTAGATACAAAGGAAAATCAATCAACGATGTATTGGAAATGACAATCCGGCAAGCCGTTGATTTTTTTGAAAAAATTCCAAAAATCAATAAAATCCTTACTACACTCAATGATGTAGGTCTGGGATATATTACGCTCGGACAATCGTCCGTAACTTTATCCGGAGGAGAGGCGCAGCGCGTCAAGCTTGCTACTGAACTTGCCAAACGGGATACCGGTAATACGCTTTATATCTTGGATGAACCGACTACGGGGCTTCATTTTGAAGATGTGAAGGTCTTGTTGGATGTGCTGCAACGACTTGTGGATAAAGGAAATACGGTGTTGATAATAGAACATAATCTGGATGTCATCAAAGTCGCCGATTATATTATTGATATCGGTCCCGAAGGAGGTGACAAAGGTGGAGAAATCGTGTTTGCCGGTACTCCTGAAAATCTCTTGCGAGCCAAAAATAGTCATACGGCTATTTATCTTAAAGAAAAACTCTAACCTGCTTACAATCATAGCATTATTTGCTTCGCTCAATCACAAATTCTTGTGAAAAAAGCGGCTTGATGGTTTATGCCCGAAAATGGAGTACTTGCAGCGAAAATGATATAGGAATGATTGGATTTTGTATTTATAATTTTATTTATTTTGCAGACGGAAAATAATCTGATGAGAATATTGCAATTGATAAATAAAGTACCTCATCCTCCAAAGGACGGAGGCGTAATCGGAATACGCTTGTTTTCGGACAATTTTCTCAAACACGGGGTCACTTTACAGATTCTC
>CAZLTF010000552.1:0-7226 GCA_964562195.1 uncultured Bacteroidales bacterium
AAAATGTCCTGTGGACATTTTTAGCGAATGAGCCAGCTTGCCGCGTTGGCAATGTATATACTTTGAATTGAACAAGTTAGAAAAGGGAGGTGCTTCTGTGGAACGAAAAACACCTTCTTTGAGAGTAAAATAAATGCAAAATTTTATTGGAAAAAACGCTGATTTCACTTGCATTTTATTATTGATATTGTTATGTAATTCATTCTTTCTCACCTGTTTGAGAGTTTTTCAGCAAACCCTAAATAGGTGAAACCTATTCATATCCAATGAAATATGCGCTAAAACATATATCCCATACTTACATATCCTGCGGATTTGCCGTCTTGTTGGTTGTGAGCGATTCCATAGTCAAATCCCAAGATAAAATTGCGATTCCATAAAAAACGAATGCTCATCCCGTAGCCGGTATGCCACCGGTCTTTTTGAATGTCGTTGAAATAAATGTCTCTTTCTCCTTCCGGTACTTTTTTCAATTGAACATCAATAAATTGAGTTACCAGTCCGGCATCCAAGAAGGGGCTGAGTCCGAAGATAAACTCTTGATTTAGAAATTTTGTTTCCCAAAACTCATAACGGAGTTCAATAGTACCATAAATAATAGCGTCTCCGATAGCACGACTCCTGCGTATTCCGCGTACGGATTTAGCTCCGCCTACGGCATCAAAGGAGGTGGCTTGTGAGAAGGAGTTAATCATTACCGGTTGAAAAAAGAAGGGGGTATGTCCCGTGATTGTACTTTGATAACTAATTCTGCTTGCAAGGATTACTTTTTTGTGGTAAAGATTGAGATAATTTCTGAATGTTAGTGCAAGTTTTGTGAAATTGTAATCTCCCGACACAGGGCTTGACAGGAGGATGGCTTCCGCCCAAATACCGTTTTTTGGACTCGCTTCCTCGTCACGCGTATCGTAAATAATACCCGCTTTCAGAAAGGGAATATTGCCTCCATCTTTCTCATTATCAGCAAATAAGCCCCAGTTCACATATTTGTCGTAAAGAACTTCTACATCCGGAAGCTGATTTTCCGGCTTTTTGCCTCTGTTCATTTTTTCGATTTCAAGCGATGATATCAAATAATGATAATAGCCACCACCGGCAAGCCACCGGATATGTGGGTTGGCAAATTGTCCTTGAATATCCACAAAACTGCGAAAAAGTTTACGATTGAGATGATAAAAAAGCCGGCTTTGATAATCAGGAGAATCCTCGTCTTCATATTCTTTATGAAATACGGATTGATAGCCATTGAATCCGTAAAAATCAAATCGTTTCTCCGTGAGATAACTAATATCTGCCGTTAGCCTTAGACCTCCGGGCAAAAGGTGTTTGGAATCAAAAAAGAATTGTTTAACACCGCTGCCTTTGGTCGATTCGGAGTATTCGAGATATACGGTATAATTGTAATCGGGATAACGAAATCCATCTTTCCCGTGATCATAAATGTTTGCCATAGCTCCGATTTGCATTCCAATATCCGTATTAAAACCGAGAATGGGCGAAAAACTAATATGATATCGACTGTGCCGGCAGCTATCACCGCTCCCCTTTTCTTGGGCGATAACTTCAGACCCAAGCACGATTAATAAGAATAATAGAATTTTTTTCATATTTCTCGTTTTTTTATTTCTCTTCTTGAAAACCGATGAACAAACCATAGTGTAATGCCGGCAACAACAAATGAACCGACAGCAAAATCAGGATTAACCAATCCCAAAACGGGTAAAATCATCACATATATCAAACCATTTATAAAACTCCACAATACCGCTTTGGCGCTCACATTCCAATGAAAAGCAGCGAGTACCGCCGGCAATATCACAAACCCCAATGAAGAAATAAACATTAAAACCGTCACCACATCTCGAAAAAAATATGCTAACCCCATTCCGCCAAAGGCAATGATAATGATAAACATTTTCGTATTGCGGTGCAGGTTTTTTTCTTCTCCGGCTTCCGGAACGGATTTATATGAAACAAAATAATCTTTGGCGATGGCAGAAGCTAATACAAATATTACCGTGTCTGCAGAACTCATGATAGCGGCAAACAAGATTACCAATCCCAAACCGCTCAGCTGCTCGGGAAGAAGATAACTCAATCCCGCTGCGAATGCATTATTGCCATTAATGCCCGGAATATTCTTGAGGGCGGTAAGTCCGACAATGCTTATCAAAAATCCGGAGATTATGATTAATACTGCCGACCATCTCAATCCGCGGCGCACTACATTCTCATTTTCGGCGGCATAGACACGCTGCCAATATTCCGGAGAAATAAAGACCACAGTCATTCCATAAAAAATAAAGGCAATCGTCATAAACGGACTGAAGCGGCTAAAATCAAGTAATTCCATTTGTACTCCTGTATTTTCGCGAAGCGATAAGATACCTATCAATACGAAAAGAACAAATAATACCAAATATTGGAAAATGTCTGTTTTTACAACACTTTGGAAGCCTCCTGCTACGAGATAAACCGTAATGATAATCCCCGAAAAAAATAATGCATATTCGTATGACATGCCACTGATATGGGACAATATTGTGCTGCCGGCTATAAATTGATTGAGCAGGATACCAATATACACGACAAACAAAATGACAGAAGAAAAAGAACCGGTTTTTTTACCGAATTTCTCATATAATAAGTCCGAAAGTGTAAGATATTTCTTCTCTTGACTCTTTTTCCGGAGCTTGACGGCATAGGGTATAAAGAGCAAAAAGCCAATGGCGGTTCCTGCAAAAACGGATAGAGCCGTAATGCCAAATTGATACACAAATGCCGAATATGCCACGATGGCTGCCCCTCCGATATAGCTCGCTACACCGGAAAATACAAAACCCCAAATTTTCATCTTTCGACCAGCTATCAAATAACCCGCTGAGCTTTGTCCGCGAGAGGAGAATAGTCCGATAAGCAATGTGATCACTGCATAGGCGGCAAGGATGAGCAGGCTGATTGTAGTCGAAGTCATTCGGTTTTGTTTTCAGGAGGTTTGATCGTCTTTAATAGCTTCATTATTTCGATGGTCTCAAAAACCGTATAAGCAATGTATAATACAAAAAATCCAATCACAAATGGAATCGCATCATCTCGATTGAGGTAAATATAGAAGCCTAAAAAAACCATTAATATGAAGAGTTTCAAAACGGTGATAAACATAAAATTGGTCGAAAATACTGCCGGTCTTTTTCTAATGCTTTTGGCAAGTACGGCATAGATGCCCAATGAAGACAAGTAGAAAAAAGCCAGCATATAAGGGAAGGCAGGACTGATATTTTCGGGGGGTATCAAATAGAAAAGTATTGCCGAACCAAATGCTATTAGAAGGGTGAAGATGGTCAGTTTGCGAAAAAATAATCGTATTTCCATAGATCTTATTTGTTGATATTTATTTTTGTAGAAGCTCCCGCACAACAATATAGATAGCTACGATCACACCGAGAAATGAAAATCCAATGAGAAAAACCGGATATTTCCACCGGAGGTATTCATCCAGTTTGTAGCCTCCATATACAAACAGCAGAATGATTACAATCATTTGAGTGGCTATTCCCGAATATTTTCCGTATCCGGAAAGACGACTCTTGGGAATCTTATGCATTGGGTGTTTTTAGCTCTTTATTACTTTGCATATCACAAGTACCTGTAAATAATGCTCCTGCTTCGATAGCAAGTTGTCCCGTCTTGACATCTCCTGTGATCCTTGAAGTCTTGGAAAATGCAGACAGTCCCTCCACTTTCAGCTCCCCTTCCATTTCTCCCGAAATATCAATATTTTTGCAATAGATTTTTCCTTTGACTTTGCCTGTTTTGCCGATGACTACCTTTTCGGCAGATTCGATAGTTCCGATCAATTCACCGTCGAGCCGAAGACTTCCATTGGTCTTGATATCTCCTACGATAGTAGTGCCGCTTGCAATACTATTTGGTCTTACATCACCATTCTCTCTTGCCATATTTTTATCTTTTTTATTGCCAAACATATATATGTGTTACTTCTCTTTTAAATAGTATTTCTTAAAGAATGCAAGATATTTGTCCAAATCTTTATCTTTATAGAAAACAGGATAATTTTTTTGTCCGATGACAAACGTGTCAAATGTTCCTTTTTTTAACAGGGAGAGGACATAGTCATCTTTCAACATTTCTCTATAATACAACATTGCTTTTTTCTCATTCGGAAAACTTCCGATAATCAGGAAATGCACTTTCTTGCCAAGCATAATGTTGGAAACAGAAAGATTGTCAATAGCATGATTTTTGTTGTTGAAATCCGTAAAACGGGTTTTCAAAGCATTGATGTTTACTTTCCCTTTTTCTTCACGGACTACGACTCCATACATATGTCTCGCTTTGGGTTTGTAATGATAAATGCTCAAATCGTACTTTTTTGTTTTCGGGAGTGTGTCGGCAGCTTTTGTTTTCTTTCCTTTGGACAAATAGGAAAGCATTTTTTCGGCACGGGGCACTATCGCTTCTCCTTTGTAGGTTTGTATAAACCGTTGAAGATGAACGATTAAGCTGTCTTTTGCCAGGGAGTCTTGCTGGAGTTTCGCTTGCGCTATAAGTTGCAAAAAGCCAAAACGTGATAAAATATCTTTGGGTTCTTTGTATTCGGCGAGTGCCTTGGTAGCTTTGCTGTTGACGGTATAATAATGTCCTTCGTTGTAGTGTTCGTATGTCTCGGCATACATCTCTTGAAGACTGTTCATTTTTCGGTATAATTCTTTGTAATAATTGGGGTCGGAAATGATTTTGGCATAATCCGAATCCGGAAATTCTTTAAGAATCAGAGTCTTGTAATATTCGGCTTTGTCCAAATTGTTTTGTTTGGAAAACATCTTGTAAAGGGAATAATATACCGGTAAACGATGATCTGTTTCCTGATATCTCGAGAGTAATTTCTCAAAAGCTTCAATGGACTTGAGTGTGTCTTCCATTTTATCTTTATAGATTATTCCAAGTGCATAATAGGCATCTTCTATCAAGCTGTCTGAGATCAACATTTGCTCCTTCTCATAGGGGATGTTTTTTAGGTAAAAATTAGGATTCAAAGGGTCATTTTCACCTTTAACACGCCTTTGTGTAGAATCATTGGCGGCGGTCAGATTGTCTCCTCCTTCCGTGAGCGATCTCTTGTTTGAGATACGCCATAAATGTTCGAGTTTGCGCCTTCCCCATTTTTTCTCAAACTGTCTTTTGCCTTGAGCTACGGTTTGATCGTTGTAAAAATACCATGTGTTTTTTTGGAGTGCTCCGGGGAGGTTCATCCCGGGAAGGGTTGCACCATTTTTATTCCCCATACTTGCCAATTCTTCTGCCTGTTTTTGGGCGGCTAACTCTTCTTCGTATTCACGAATTTTTTCTTTGATAAGCTCCTCTAATTCGCTTTTATTCATTCTTGCCAAGCCTTGTAAACTGTCTTGTTGGTGGATGATTGTCAGCTCGCTCACTAAGTCGTTTAAGGCAGCCGATTTTAGTTGTAGGCTTTTATAATTGGGAAAGTCTTTGGGCAATACTTGCATAGCTGTATCATAATATGCTTGTGCCAAAGGATATTTCGTCGCTTTGAAAAACAGATCTCCCAGTTTTAGCGAAGAATTGGCTTTTTGAAAGTGGTTGTTTGTGCTACTGGCAACAGATAATCTTAAATAATCAATGCCCGTCGAATCTCGCTTGATGCGAAAATATAAATCTGCCAAAGCATAATAAATTTGATCTCTATAGTCTTTATTCTTTTCTTCGCGAAGAAGTTGTAGCAATTGTTTTTCTACCGGCTTTATACCTTTTGTTTCCACATCATAACATTGAGCACGGTTGATTGCCGAGCGAATCGCCATTTCGTAGGGCGGATTTTTTTTGATAACTTGATTGTATAGCTCCGAAGCGATTGAATAGTCAAGTCTTTGTTGATAGAGTTGAGCAAGGATAAATTGAACCCTTGCTTTCAAATCTTTCTTCATTTTGAATTTCAGACTTTCATTAAGTTCCTCAATAGATAGATCCCATCTTTCTTGGTGTAAATACATATCCGCTAAGTTCAGATGAATGTCTCTTTTCAGATGTTTGGGGAGTTTTTTTTCTTCTTTGATGTCAATCGCCAGCTGGGCTAAAGTGGATTTTGCCTGTCCGTATTTCTCCATCTGAATATAGGTCTTTGCCAGCCACAATGTAGCTTCGTAGCGAATGTTATTTTTGCCGTATTTGGTAATGATGAAATTGAAAGTCCGTTTCGCTTTGCGAAATTCATGTTTGTAAAAATAGGACTTCCCTATCAACATATAGCTGTCATCAATCCATTTTACTTTCTCTTCGTGTTCAAAGTACATAGAATGTTGATCAATATTCAACGATGCTTTTTCGATCGCTACATCGGCATAGGAGTTGATCAGATTTGCATCTTCTTCTTTCCCGTAGTTGAATACCAAAAGTGTCTTGTTGTAATTCTCCTTCAATCCCTCTGTCATTTTTCGTTCTCCCTCTCTCAATGACTCTCTCCCATTCCAAAAAAGATTGTAATGCCCTGTAAGATTGTGAAATACGCGCCTCGTAAATGTGTTTTTTTTTGTAGAACAATGGGAAAAAGATAGTGCTACCAACAACAATATTACGATGCGAAAGGACTTATATGTTTTTTTCTTTAAGCTCATATCCATGTTCATTATTACCTTTCATTGCTAAGAGTAATAACTTCTTTTCTAATTATTTATTATATCTCTCCTTGCAAGAAAATCACAAAAATATCAGTCATTTCTCCTGCGGAGTATTCAACACGCAAAAGTAATGTTTTTTCTTTAATGAATAGAAAGCTTTTTTGAGAATATTTTATCGCAATAATTATATCCTTAAAATTTGCAAGTATCTTCTATTCCAAAACCGGACTGCATCCCATTTTGGCAATGCTCCCAAAAACCTACTTGTCAACGGCAGTACGATGTTTGGGTCTGCTTGTTTTTTTGACAGGACTCACAAATGCAGGATTTTCCGGAAAAAACGCTGGTTTCTCTTGCATTTTTTTATTTATGTATCTACGTAATTCGTTCTTTTTTCACCTGTTTGAGAGTTTTTCAGCAAACCCTAACTATTGACTTGCCTATAGGCTTTTCGCAGTGAACATACTTGCGGGAATAAGGTGCGTTAGTTTGTATTGTCTTTTTGAATCGAATGATAATATAGATTGGGAGGAACCAACAGGTTGTTTGTAATCGAAAAAATATGTAGAG
>CAZLTF010000553.1:0-2804 GCA_964562195.1 uncultured Bacteroidales bacterium
CGACGGCGGGATGTTCGCGTGAGCTACCACATCCGAAGTTGTCACCGGCAATGATGATATCTCCGGCTTTGGCTTTTGCAGCGAAGTTGGTGTCAAAGCCTTCAAAGAGATGGGGGATAATGGCGGGAGCATCCGAGCTTAATATTTTGTAGGTAAGGTTTCCCGCGAACATTTGATCTGTATTGAGGTTGTCCAAGTCTGAATAATCCCAGACTCCATTTTCATAACGGTCGTCATTGCTTTCTACTTCGATGGTGGCGCTTTGCTCGATGGTAAATGGGAATTTCTCATTTTTGCCTGTTTTCGGGCGGATGTCAGCGATTTCTCCTTGGATAGCCGAGTAGGCGACTACTGCAGGGGAGGCAAGGTAAATAGAAGCTTCTTTATTTCCCATACGTCCTTTGAAATTGCGGTTGGCGGTAGAAATAACAGTATAGCCGTCAGCCGGTATTCCTTGCCCTGTGCCTAAGCATGGACCACAGGAGGCAGCCAAGACGTTGGCACCGGCTTCGAGGAATGTTTTGATATATCCCAGCTCCATAGCTTGCAAATAGATTTTTTGTGAGGCGGGCACAATGATCATTTGTACGCCTTCGGCAACTTTGTTTCCTTTCAGGATTTTGGCTGCTTCAGCCAAATCTTCCAACCTGCCGTTGGTACAGGTGCCGACCATTGCCTCTTGAATCTTTTTGCCTGTTACTTCTTGCAAGGCTTTGACATTGTCAACGTGATGAGGAACAGCGACTACCGGAAACAGATCATCCAGATTGATCTCGATTTCGCGGGCGTAGTGCGCATCTTCATCTGCCCAAATGCCTTCTATATGTTCTCCAAAAAATTCGGTAGATATTTCATCCGAAGGGAAAACGGAGTTTTTGGCACCCATCTCGGAGGCAAGATTGGAAATGGTCATTCGTTGTGAGATTGATAATGATTTTACACCTTCTCCATGATACTCGATAGATTGATAATCTGCTCCGCTACTTCCTATCATTCCGATTATCCAGAGGGATAAATCTTTGGCGTAAACGCCTTCTTTTAGTTTTCCGTGTAAGGTGATTTTGATACTTTCGGGTACTCTAAACCATGTTTCTCCTTGCTTCCATAGTCCTGCTGCTTCCGTTCTGTCGATTCCCGCAGCGAAAGCATTGAAAGCTCCTGCTGTACATGTGTGACTGTCGCTACCTACGATTATCATTCCCGGCTTGGCATATTCGGACATGATCTGATGACAAATACCTTTGCCTGCATCATGAAATTTATGAATACCTTGTGCTTTGACAAAATCACGGATGGCTTGATAATCATTTGCCAGTTTGGCGGTCGTTGGCGGGGCATTGTGATCCAATACAACCAACAACTGATCCGGATTTTTGATCTTCGCTCCATTCATTTTTGCGAATGTCTTTGCGATACTTACCGTGTTGTCATGCGTCAAAATGATGTCCGGTTTTTTGAAAACGATGCTGCCCGCAGCCGCACCAAATACTTTTTCTACAAATGTTTTTCCTGCCATATTATATATAATTTTTGGGGGCAAAAGTAAATGTTTTTTTGATTCTGCAAAGGACTTTGTACGGTGACTATTGGGATAAAATATTTTGATAAAAATGAAAAAAATCCCGTTTGATTTCATCTCTTATCCGGCGAAATTCGGAGAGTATAAATGCCTCATCTCCTTGTATTTCCGCTGGATCTTCAAATCCAATATGAAGTCTGTTTTTGGGCTTTCCCTCAAATACAGGACAACTTTCGTTGGCGGCATCACAAACCGTGATTACAAAATCAAATTCCTGATTTAGAAATAATTCGACCGGTTTGGGTTTGTTGGAGGTCAAATCGATGCCAACTTCTTGCATTACCTGAATTGCAAGCGGATGAACTTGTTCGCCGGGCGAAGTGCCTGCCGAAACGACTTCAATCGTATTGTCAAACTTCCGGATAAATCCTTCTGCCATTTGACTCCTGCACGAATTGCCGGTGCAAAGTATTAGTATTTTCATTATTCTTTTCTTTTCATCCGGAGTCTGTTTCCGGTGGGAAATTACATTTCTAAGATCGTGCTTCGGGACTCCCTTCATTTCAAACACTTCGCAAGCCTCGAACTTGGCGTTTTCTACCGAAGCACTATCCCAAAAGTTAGTTTCGTAACAGATACTATATCACACCAATTGCGGATGGACAGATAATCGTTTTGTGCTGGGCACGATATATTTTATTGGATTATCAGTCTTTCTTTGAAAGGGAGAAAAGTCATAAAGTCAGCATGATGCACGATATATGCTTCGGTTGTCCGTTTGATCATATTGCCTTCTCCGGCGTGTGCTGCAATGATATGCAAGACGGGAGCAGGAACTCCGGCTTCTTCGGCGATACTTACTCCCGAAAACGGATGACGCACATACTTCCCGTAGTTTCCCTGTTTGGCAATGCCGTTTTCATCCAATTCGTATTCAAGCAATTTGCCAACATCGCAGAGGATAGCTCCCGCGATCAAAATATCCATATCGACAGTCAGTTCACCGTGATACATACTGTTGATTTTTTCACCGGCATCACGTGCTATATGTACTACCGAACGTTTATGATCCATAAAGGTGACTTTTAAATCCGGACCGGCAAGCAATGTAAACGGTATGCGTTTCAGGTCATCGCTACTCAGTACACTTCTTTCGAGAGCCAGCTCCCACGTTTTGGTGGTTTGTGCTCTCAACTCTTCATCTTTGATCCATGCCAATTCCGGCCACAATTTCATTACTTCTTCTTTCATCTTTCTTTCTTTTGTATTGTAAATATTTTTATTT
>CAZLTF010000554.1:0-2314 GCA_964562195.1 uncultured Bacteroidales bacterium
AGCCACTATTCCTGCTATCTCAACCCATTCACAACAAGGAGAAGAAGGACGTAAAGCAGCGAATATTCCGGCTAACTTAATTCGTCTCAATGTGGGAGGAGAACATGCCGATGATGTTATCGCTGATCTCGAAAAAGGACTGGCTCGATTGGATGGTAAAATCTTTCCGGTGAAAAGTCCCGAATATTCCGCAGCCGGAGCTTCTTCTGCAAATTTACAACGATAGATCAAAAATGATATTAATAATGAATAGCCGCCAACACATACATTCTTGGCGGCTATTGCCATTAATTGAAAACATCCATTGCTCAATCTATTTTTGCAATAGGCTTCTGCTACACAACCGGCATACACCAAAATATGACGGGGAATCCATTTTGTTTGACCGGCTTCATAATTATAAAAAGAAATCTTTTATGTTTAGCCTTAAATATTTTCATATATTTGCAGCCTGTTTATGGGATAGTCTTATCAACAATAAATGAAGTAATATGAAAAGAACCTATACGCCAATAGTGGTACTGCTCTTGCTTCTCTACACCGGATATCCGGTTTATGCAGAAAACAATATTGCTAAATCCACGATGGTCTTAGTAATGAACTGGGATGAAAACAATTCTTCTGCCGGAGCAATTGTCACGGCATTAACCGAATTGGGTTTGTCCTGTGATGTCGAGGTGATATTGCCGGATGACCTGACAATCTACGATGGAATTTTTGTATGTTTGGGCATTTATAGTGAAAATCATATATTGAGTGACAGTGAAGGGCAATTATTGAAAAATTATCTTGATGCGGGAGGTAGTCTATACATGGAAGGAGGTGACACTTGGGCGTTTAACTCTCCTACTCCCGTGCACGTATATTTCAATATATACGGTGAAAATGATGGCACCGACGATATGGGAACAGTAAGCGGCGAGGCGGGCACTTTTACCGAAGGTATGAGTTTCAACTATTCGGGCGAAAACAGTTGGATGGATCACATCTCTCCTATCGGGGATGCATTTTTGATTCTCAAAAATCAAAGTCCTTATTACGGGACAGCAGTAGCCTACGACGGGGGGACATACAAAACTATAGGTGCAGGGCACGAATTTGCCGGATTGGATGATGCCACTTCCCCTTCTACGAAATTGGATTTGATGGAAGCCTATTGTAATTTTCTGGGAATTCCAATGGAGATTGAAGCTTCTTTTATGTATGATAATGATAATCCTTGCGCCGGTTCACAGGTACAATTTACCAATACTTCATCAGGTCAAATCGTCTCGTATCAATGGACATTTGAAAGTGGCGTACCGGCTACTTCCACAGATGAAAATCCTATAATCACATACAATACGACAGGTCTCTACGATGTCACCTTAATCATTTCGGACGGTAGCGACACGGATACACTCACCCTTGAACAGATTATCGAAGTCAGTGATGTGCCGGAAGTCCCCGACCCACCTGTAGGAATAGCAATTCTATGCGACGTGACCAATAGTTCCTATTCTATTAATGTCGTACCATTTGCCGAATCCTATGATTGGATTATCGAACCGGCTGATGCAGGACTTATCATCGGCAATAGCAATAACATCATTATCCAATGGAATGAAGATTTTTATGGAACAGCATCCCTCAAGGCTGCTTCCGTCAATTTTTGCGGTTTGAGTGAATATTCATTTCCCATTATCATACAACGTTATCCTGAGAATGCCATCTTAGATTTTGCCAACCCTGTTATCACTTCCGATGAAGAGCCATTCTTGCTGAATGAAGGCTTTCCAGGTGGTGGGACTTATGAAGGAGAAGGGGTGATAGAAGAAGCAGGAGAATATTATTTTGACCCTTCTATCTCCGGAATCGGGGAATTTATCATCACCTATGCGTATAATGGCTTTTGTGGTGCCAGCACAGCTTCGGACACTCTTTTCGTGCAAGCGGTAGGCATACCGGATCATCTCAATCACAATATTTCTATCATTCCCAACCCGAATGCAGGAATATTTACCGTGCAAACCGGTAAAATCACAAATGTAAACAAAATAAAAATTGTAAATCTTATGGGAGAAGAGGTTTGCTTTGATAGGTTGAACTCTCAATCTATAATCACAATCGATGCTTCTACCTTAGAAGCGGGAATATACATTGTTCAGATTGATACTCCTGTGGCGACTTTTACAAAAAAAATAATAATCAAATGATATGAGAGGGCTTCGGCAGCTCTCTTTTTTTATAGTTGAAAAATAAGTATCTAATTTAAAATATGTTTTTATGAAAAAAATGAAATGCGTTTTTTATGTAGCAATGGTATTATTCTTCT
>CAZLTF010000555.1:0-2263 GCA_964562195.1 uncultured Bacteroidales bacterium
ATTTATGACAGTTTACAAGTCCGCTTTTCAGTACATTACCGCAACGGACAATACAATTTGATTACCGATTCTCTGTTGGCTACTTTTGACGCTTCACAATTGGAAATCAAAAAGTTGTACAACTACAAAAACGATAGCCTGTTAAAAAAGAATATTTTGAAAAATGAAAACAAAAAAGCATTACTACTTCAAGGTCTATTGAGAGCATATATGCAACAATACAACAACCGGATGATTCAAAACAAACTCCAATGCGATGAACCAAACTGACAATAAAAGAAAAATATTATTTATCATCAATCCCATTTCCGGAGGAAAAGATAAAGATGGTATTCCGACACAAATAAAAAAGTATTTCAAAACACGTCCCGATTACTCGATCAGTATTCAATATACCGAATACAAAGGACATGCAAAGCAGATTGTCATTCAAAACAAGAACAATTTTCAGATTATTGTTGCGGTAGGCGGTGACGGCACGATCAACGAAATCGGGACTTCGCTTATCAACACCGGACTTATTTTAGGAATTATTCCTTCCGGTTCGGGCAACGGTCTTGCTTATGGTCTCGGCTACAAAAAACACAAAAACATTAAACCCTATCTGGATATTATCACACAAGCAACGATAAAAACAATTGATACAGCTTACTTCAATCACATCCCCTTTCTCAATATAGCTGGTTTTGGATTCGATGGACACATCGCCTATCTATTTCAAAATCAAACCGGTAGAGGATTGATCGGATATGCCAGACTGATACTAAATTCGTATTTTGACTACAAAGCATTTTCGGTTCAATATCAAAACAAAGGCAAAAAATATTCACTCAACAATATTTTGTTTGTAAACATTGCCAATGGTACTCAATTGGGAAATCACTTCTCTATCTCCCCTGCATCTCAATTTACCGATGGAAGCTTGGAAATTATTTTTCTTCGATCTATTCCGTTTTATGCGATTCCTAATATAATTTATAAAATCCGGTTTGGAAATATTCTAAAATCGAACTATGTTCAAATGATAAAAGCGGAAGAACTTACTTTTTTGCCTTCAACAAATGAACATTTCAATATCGATGGTGAATATGCGGGCATGGGAAAAGAAATTCATATTCAAATCAACAAAGAGTCTCTTCGTATTATCGTCCCTTCGTCACAAAAAAAAGATGTTTAGAGAATAAATTGTTAAAATACTGATAATGAACTGATAGCTCTTCTTTTTCCTTCGGAATAAATCAAATCACCTTCAAAAAATGAAGATGCAAATCAAAATAATTGTCAGAAAAAACAATTTCAATTCCAATTCTCCATACCTTTGCAAGATATAAAAATGTTATTTCGTAGCGGAAGAGAACAAATGAAACATTCAAAAAAGACATACAATGCCATAGGGATAATGTCGGGTACATCGTTGGATGGCTTGGATATTGTTTTCGCAAGATTTACATATCAAAAGAGATGGAGCTATGAAATATTGGCAGCCAAAACATATCCATATTCCCGTGATTGGTATGACAAGCTATCAAAAGCACCTCTATTATCTGCTATCGAATTGGAATTGCTGGACATTCAATACGGCCAATGGCTTGGGAAGAAAGTGCTGGAATTCGTTGTCTCTCACTCAATAGAGCCGGATTTTGTTGCCTCTCACGGTCATACTGTATTTCACCAACCTGAACTGGGAGTCAGCAAACAAATAGGTGATGGTCAAGCATTGAGTCAAGCTTGCGGATTGAAAGTAATCTACAATTTCAGAACTTGTGATATGCTATTGGGAGGACAAGGAGCCCCCTTGGTTCCCATTGGGGATCAATTGCTTTTTGGGAAATATTCCGCTTGTGTCAATCTCGGTGGATTTGCAAATGTATCATACGAAAACAATGGAAAAAGACTTGCCTTTGATATTTGTCCGGCAAATATTGTTTTAAACTTCCTCAGCCGGAAGACCGGAATGGAATATGACAAAAACGGTGATATTGCTTCCAGAGGAAAAGTCAATCAAGAATTACTGTCAAAACTCAATGCGATCTCATATTACCACTTACCTCCTCCCAAGTCTCTCGGACGTGAGTGGGTTCAAGCGTCTATTATTCCGCTTCTCGAACACGCCCCCATTTCCATTGAGGACAAAATCAGCACTTTCACAGAACATATTTCTATCTCGATTCATAAATCCTTGCAAACTGTCCGTGGAGAAGTCCTTTTCACCGGCGGTGGAGTATATAATTCTTTTTTGATAAAGAAAATATCAAAAAAAATC
>CAZLTF010000556.1:0-6893 GCA_964562195.1 uncultured Bacteroidales bacterium
CTTCGGTATTTTCAAGTTTGTTGTAGTTGTGCCTACACTCTCAATAAAAGCGGGAACAATAGATTTTTTGAAATCGGAAAGTGCAAGAAAGCATTTTAAGGAACAATACGGAAAAACCATTAAACTGTATATTGTAGAGAGTGAGAAAAGAAAGAAAAATAGAAAATCGTTTATTCCGCCTTCTGTAAGTAGTTTTGTAAATGCAGGGAACTATGAGAAAAACAGTATTCAGGTAATGATTATCAATGCAGGAATGATAAATTCAGAAACAATGCAAAAGAGTTTTGATAAAGGTCTTTTTGATAAATATACCGTTCCGTTTGATGCCATTAAGGCTGTTAAACCATTTGTAATAATTGATGAGCCTCACAAATTTGCCAAAGCCAACAAGACTTGGGAAAATATTCAGAAAATGAAACCGCAATTTATTGTGCGTTATGGAGCTACATTTCCTGATAAAGAGGTAAAACAAAAAAATCCGCTATCAGGTAAAATAGAAAAAATTAAGGTTAAAGACTATCAAAATCTCGTTTATACACTTACCGCTGTTGATTCTTTTAACAGAAACTTAGTAAAAGGTGTTATCGGTCATATTACAGAATTTGAAAGCGGCAAAAATGCCCTTGTAAAGTTTGTTAATTCCGATGGAAAAGAAGCAACATTTGAACTTTTGGAAAACGACAAGAAACAATCGGTAAAAATCTCTAAAAAAGAGAGTTTAAAGAAAGTGCATCCCGAAATGACTGACTTGTTTATTGAAAACATAAATAAAAGCACAGTAGTTTTATCCAACGGTTTGCAAATGAAAAAAGGGGATAAGATCAATCCTTATTCTTATGCTCAAAAATTGCAAGAGATAATGATTACAAAAGCCATAAAGAATCATTTTGAAATAGAAAAACAATTATTAACAAGAGAAGTAAAAATAAAACCGCTTACACTTTTTTTTATTGACAATATTGAAGAATATAGAAACAAAGACGGATATATAAAAAACACTGTGGAACAGCTGATTAAAGCCGAAGCAAAAAAACAACTTGAAATTATAGAAACAGAACTAACCATTAATTCATTAACCACTAACCACTATTATAAAAAGTATTTAGAGAAAACATTAGAAGATGTCTCACTAACTCACGGTGGGTATTTTTCAAAAGACAATTCAGAAAAAGACGAAGCCATTGAAAAAGAGATAAATGAAATTTTGCACGACAAACAGGCAATCCTTGATTTAGATAATCCAAGACGCTTTATTTTCTCGAAATGGACTTTGCGAGAAGGCTGGGATAATCCTAATGTATTTCAAATATGCAAATTAAGAAGTAGCGGAAGTGAAATATCAAAATTGCAGGAAGTAGGTCGGGGTTTGCGATTACCTGTTAATGAATATGGAAACAGAGTAAAAGACGAACAATTTTACTTAAACTATTTTGTCGATTTTACAGAGAGTGATTTTGTCGATAAACTAGTGAATGAAATCAATGAAAAATCGGGTGCTATATCAATTGAAGATGTTCCTGAAAAACTTGATGAAAGAATGATTAAGCGAATTATTGAAAAATATGATTTTAATGATGAAAATTCTCTGTTTCAAAAACTGATAATGGAAGAAAAAGTTATTGATTTTTCTCATACATTTTTACCCGGTGGTTTTGACTATGTGAAGAAGAATTTTCCTTTAATTTTAGAAGGTGTCGGGTCTAATAAAATTCGCAAATCAACAGATACTAAAAAACAAATTAGTGTACGAACAGAAAAATACCCTGAACTAAAAGAGCTTTGGGAAAAGCTTAATGAAAAAGTGATTTTAGAATATAAATTTGATAATGAAGCTGCTTTTCAAACCTTATTTACGGACTTTCTCAAAGAACAGAAGAATAACTTTAATGTTGAAGGAATAAGGGAACGCAAATCAAAAATTGAAATTAAAGATAAACAGGCAATATCATCGGAAGAAATATCTGTTTTAGACAATGAGATAACACCTATTTCAACTTTCAAATATAGTGAATTTGTAAAAGGTTTATCGAAAGCTTTAAATATCAATCTAAAAACCATTCATCAAGCTATTATTGATTCAAAAATTGAGATTAATAAATACTTAAATCCAACTACAATTAGAATTATCAAACAAAATTTTGATAATTTCTTGATGTACAATGCAATTGATAAATTTAGTATTGAATATCAAAAAGTTTCAAATACTATTCACCCAACAAAATTAACAGACGAAAAGGGTAATGTTCTCTCAAAAATTACAGCTTCTGATGTCGGAGTATTTCATTCTGATGATAAAGTTGCTGATAGTTATTTCTTTGAAGAACTGTTTTATGATTCTGAATTAGAAAAAGATAATATCATACAAGAAAAGAAAATTAAAGAAGTTGTTGTTTTTACTAAAATCCCAAAAAACTCAATAAAAATACCTGTTGCTGGTGGTAAAAGTTATTCGCCAGATTTTGCTTATGTTTTGAATTTTGAAAATGGGGAAAAGAAGTTGCATTTTATAGTTGAAACCAAAAATGTAAATAGTGAAAGTAGTTTAAGAGAAGAAGAAAAACAAAAAATAAGACACGCAGAAAAATTCTTTAATGGAGATGTAAAAATTGAATTTAAAACACAATTCAGCAATAACAAAATTGTTGATTTAATCGGAGAGATTATAAAAAATGAATAAAAATTATCCAATTCGGACAGTCAGACACATTTTCGATTGATACGATACTTTTTTGGTTTTGGTATTTAGAATCTGCTGGAAAATTCTCAAACACGTGAAAAAAATGAATTACGTAAAAATATCAATGATAAAATACAAGAAAAATCAGAGCTTTTTTCAAGAAGTCCTGCCTTTATTTTATTCTCAAAGAGGATGTTTGGGTTTTATAGAAGCACCTCCACTTTCTAACTTGTTCAATTCAAAGTATATATATAGCCAACGCGACAAGCTGACTCATTCGCTAAAAATGTACACCGGACATTTTCATAACGCTCTGCCCTTTCACAAATTAATAAATGCAGGCATCTCTGTGATTTCCAGCAAACCCTCTTTCTGTATATTTCCACATTTCATACAAGAGGGTAAATAATGATTCGTAACTGTGGATTTGAAAGCGGGTGGACTGTGCAGTTTGCATTCACAAATATTCAAAATAGGTATGAAAGTTTCAAGCAATAGAATACAAGATATACGAAAATATTATGGTAGTCTTCTTCAACAGAACTTCTCTGTCGATGAGTCTAAGCAGTTGATAATGACCTTATTGTTGGAATATTCTGCGTATTCCAAAAATGAAATACTGCTTTATCCCGGGAGGGCTTTATCCGAATCGGAGCTTCTGAAAGTGCATTTTGCGGTTCAGGACTTATTAAAAAACAAGCCTATTCAGTATGTCATAGGCAGGCTTGATTTTTTGGATGTAGTCTTGCAAGTGAATGAAGAGGTGTTGATTCCTCGTCCCGAGACCGAAGAATTGGTAGAAATAATCCGAAAGGATGAGCAAGACAGGCGGGGTGAAGCAATTAAAATTTTGGATATTGGTACAGGCTCGGGAGCTATTGCCATTGCATTGAAGAAATATTTTCACAATGCAGAGGTCTATGCTCTTGATATTTCTTCTGCTGCACTTGCTATTGCCCAAAAAAATGCCCAAGAAAATGAAGTTAATATCCGTTTTTTTTCTCACGATATTTTGAAAGATGATATTTCCTATCTTGGTAAGTTTGATATTGTCGTGAGCAATCCGCCTTATGTAATGCAAAAGGAAAAAGAGAAAATGAAGACAAATGTGCTTGATTATGAGCCGGATATAGCATTGTTTGTGGATGATACGCATCCGTTGATATTTTATGAGAAAATTGCATTGCTTTCAAAAAATCTTTTGCGCAAAAGGGCTAGTCTATATCTGGAAATAAACCAATATTTGGCGGAGGACACACAGCGACTATTTCTACGAAATATGCAGACGAAGATAGTTAAAGATTTCAGAGGAAATTGGCGTTTTCTGAAAGCAACTATTTTGGCATAATTCTTGAATTGATTCAAAACAATGAAAAAAATAGTAATATTCATAGGACTGATAATTAGCGTAAGCGGGATATTCGCTCAAAATACGATAGATGAATGGAAGATTGCTATTCTCAAGATTGAAAATAGCGACACCTTATATCTGATGAATCTGCCTACTGTGACTATTGCCACAAGAGCACCTCGTCATATTCGCAAACAAATAAAAAAGTATAACCGTCTCGTAAGATATGTCAAAAAAGTGTATCCGTATGCGAAATTGGCTGCTAATAAAATGAAAGAATATGAACAAGTGATTTTAAGTGCTGAAAATGAGGCTGATAAAAGAAAGAAGATGAAAGAAGCCGAATTGGCATTAAAGAACCAATTTCAGGATGACATCCAAAAATTAACCTTCAAACAAGGCGTAATATTGATCAAACTCATCGATCGTGAAACCGGCAATTCTTCTTATGAAATTATCAAGGAGTTGCGGGGTGGATTGAGCGCCTTTGTCTGGCAAACCGTTGCCAAAATCTTCGGTTATAGCCTTAAAGTAAAATATGACCCTTATGGCGAAGACAAGGAAATTGAAGGAATCGTGCAACGCATTGAACGGGGAGAAATTTGAGCCGCTTTCGTTTCGATAGATACACAGTCAGGCTTTTTGTATAAAGCATTTCCGAAAAGCTCGTTTATTTTTCGATTTCTTGTATGAAGAATTTATTTACATTTGCAAAAAAAAATTGAAGAGAGTGAAGGATTGGAATAAAAATGTACAGCAAATTGAAGATTTACCTCAGATAGCAAGCGAATTGTTGCAACATTTTTCCCAAGAGAGAGTGTTTGCTTTTTATGGGGATTTGGGGGCTGGCAAGACGACATTTATTAAGGTTGTCTGCGAACAACTTGGTGTGGTAGAAGAAGTTACAAGTCCTACGTTTTCGATAATCAATGAATATTATGCAAAAAATGAGAGTGTTTATCACTTTGATTTTTATAGAATTGATACTTGGCTCGATGCGGTCAATATCGGTGCCGAAGAATATTTTTATAGCGGTCGCTATTGTTTCATAGAATGGCCCGAACGGATCGAAAAAATATTGCCCGCTGAGACAATAAAAATCCGGATTACCACGATATCAGAAACGGAAAGAGATTTTAGAATAATCAACTAAAAACATTGATAATGAGCAAAAAAGAGAAGTTTATTGAAGAAATTAAGCGGTCTTATACCTTTAAAAAAGACTTTTTGACTCTGGGAGGAGCTGTATTGGATAAGGAGACGATTCAAAATACATTTGTCAAAATACCTTTAAAAACATTAAACAGACATGGTTTGATAGCGGGAGCCACCGGAACCGGAAAGACCAAAACACTTCAAATTTTAGCGGAAAATCTTTCCGAAAAAGGGATTCCGAGTTTATTGATGGATATCAAAGGGGATCTGAGTGGTATTGCAATGCCGGGTGGAGGTCATCCGAAGATCACTGCCCGTCATGAGGCTATCGGCATTCCATTTGAACCGGAAGGCGCACCGGTTGAATTTCTCACGCTTTCGCAAGATAAAGGTGCCAGATTGAGAGCCACGGTAAGCGAATTCGGACCGGTATTATTTTCCAAAATTCTGGATTTAAATGATACGCAAGGAGGGATTGTAGCGGTAGTCTTTAAGTATTCGGATGATCATCAATTACCCTTATTAGATTTGAAAGATTTCAAAAAAGTATTGCAATTTCTTACCAATGAAGGAAAAGCGGAAATGGAAAAAGAGTATGGACGTATCTCGTCTGCTTCGGTCGGTACGATATTGCGCAAGATTATCGAATTGGAACAACAGGGAGCGGACATTTTCTTTGGTGAACCATCCTTTGAAGTCGAAGACCTCCTTGCGCAGGACGAAGAGGGAAGGGGGATTGTAAATATTATCCGGCTCACGGATGTACAAGACAAACCCAAATTGTTTTCAACTTTTATGTTGCAACTACTTGCCGAGATCTATGCAAGTTTGCCCGAAGCAGGAGACACGGATCAACCCAAATTAGCTGTTTTTATTGATGAAGCACACCTTGTGTTTAAAGAAGCTACAGATGCACTTCTGGACCAGATAGAATCAATCATCAAACTCATTCGTTCCAAGGGAGTTGGAATCTTCTTTTGTACTCAAAATCCGGTTGATATTCCGGAATCCGTATTGGCACAATTGGGGTTGAAAATCCAACACGCCTTGCGTGCCTTCACGGCAAAAGACCGGAAAGCACTCAAATTGGCAGCGGAAAATTATCCGATTACGGAGTATTATGATACCGATCAACTATTGACCGAATTGGGAATTGGCGAAGCCGTAGTAAGTGTCCTTAACGAAAAAGGAATTCCTACTCCGTTGGTTCATACAATGTTGCGTGCGCCTAAATCCCGGATGGATATACTTACCGAAGAAGAAATAGATGACATTTTGGATGATTCGGACTTAATCGAAAAATATAATAATGCTATTGACCGTGAAAGTGCCTATGAAATCCTAAACCGGAAGTTGAAAATTGCTGCCGAAGAGGAACTTACAGATATTGATGAGAAAAAAGAAGAAGAAAAAGAAAAAGAAAAGCAAAAAAGCTCATGGATGTCCGATTTTTTCAGTAGTCCTTTGGCAAAACAGATCGGTAGAACTTTGACACGGGAGGTGACTCGTGGACTTTTGGGTGTCTTGGGAATAAAATCCACCCGAAGAAGAACTTATACAACCCGAAGACGCCGAAGAAGAAGATATTGATATTCTGATTTGGGTATAGAAGTCGATTGCGCATAATGGGATTGGTAGTATCGCCAAAACAAAGGCGTGCTTTGGCTCTGCGGTAGGGGGTATGTGCGAAATGAAGGTTTTTATTTTGAA
>CAZLTF010000557.1:0-4794 GCA_964562195.1 uncultured Bacteroidales bacterium
CATAAATCCAATAGAAATTTGATTTTCCAACGGAAAAAATTCCACCTGCTCCGCCGGCGGCTCCTCTCCCCATCATTCGCATAAAGAAAAACCAAAGTACAAAAATCATCAGCAACGGGAATATCCATTCCATCACAAAACCCCAACTTTGACGCTTTTCATTTTGGATATCGATGGAGGTATGATATTCCTCTTGCAGCTTGTCAAGATTGTCGCGAAACACTTTATAATCTCCTATCACATAGATAAAATGGGGTCCTCCTTTGGATATCTTTTTGCCATCTTTGGAATCATATTTGCCATTTGCAACCACTTCGGGAGTAAGAAAAAGCTCCGCATTACCATCATTTACTATAATGATTTTATCCAAATCATTGTTTCGCACCATCTCTTCAAATCTTTTCCATCCAATCTCCTTGGAACTAACATCCCAAAGACCGGGCAAAGACATAGCAATCAGCACAATAGCTACAACACCATAAATCCAATAGAAATTTGATTTTCCATTGGGCGAATTGGAAGAATTGGGCGAAAAAACATTCTTCCTCATATCCTCTTTCTTCTGATTACTCCCACCGGACTTGTTGTTCTTGTCAGAAGTGTTACTCTCCTGACTCAAATAATCAATATGTATATTCATTCCGATTTTTTCATTTTTACTTAACAATAACATTCAATATCGTCGCCTACACGAATCTATATCAACTATGAACTCAATTCGAAGGATTTGATCTTGGCATCTCCCCATAGGGATTCCAAATCATAAAACTTACGTTTCTCTTCCAAAAAGATATGTACTACGACATCAAAATAATCTATCAAAATCCATTCCGCATTCTCTTTCCCTTCTATATGAATCGGTTTTTCTCCCAATTCTTTTCGTAAATTACGTACTAACTCATTTGCCATCGACTCAACATGAGTATCGGAAGTACCATGAGCTATAATAAAATAATCCGTTGGAGCATTTGGCAACTCACTCATATCCAAACTAATAGGATTTAAAGCCTTTCTGTCTATGAGGCTTTGAATGGCATACTCTGCCAATTTACTCGCATTTGATTCACGCATAAGCACTATATCATTTTTTTCTGCAAATGTATATTATTTTTTTTGAATGAATCACAAATATATAAACAATTTTGAAGGCTCTCTTTTTTATCATATTTGTTTTATGAAGAATAAAATAGTAAACACGTCAGACTTCAATAATAAATGTCTCTCTTTCATTCATTTTTTGATAAATCAATTGATGTGGGAGAGTTTTGTATTTGGGGGTGTGGCAAAGTGTCTATATTTTCTTGGATATAAAAATTTCAGGGGTATGATCCGTTTCATTCTGAAAAAAAGAAAGGGGAAAGATTGTATCTCTTTCCCCTTTCACAACCGTTAGGATAATTTAATTTCTCTTTACACCTTTAAGGGTGGAATAGTTTATTTTAAAAGCTCCGATTTTACGGAGTTCTTGCTTAAGATCAGTAACAATTCCCATTTTAACATCCCTGTCAATTTTCAGAGAAGTAGTCAGAAAAGCACGATCTTGCTCATCGTGGTTATTTCTTTCCGCTTCAATGAATTCAGGAATATCCTTTACCTGTGCGAAACTGCTGTTTAATTGGATTTGTGATTCCGTACCAAGTTTTTTATCTTTGGGTTGCCCCACATAGATATAACTTACCAATGATTTTTTTTCCAATTTTTGAACTTCCGTTGCACTGGGAAGGGTAATATTGACCAAGAGTGTTGATTCTCTCATCGTGGTAGTCACCATAAAGAAAAAGAGCAACATAAAGATAATATCAGGCAGGGATGCGGTAGATATTTCGGGTGTATTTTTCCCGGCTGCTTTTACAAATTTTGCCATAATTATTCTCCTCCAACATTTTCAGGTTCTGCTTCAGAAATAGCCATCGGCACTGCTTTTTTTACGGCTTTGGATTGCTCCTCATTGAGGTTTGCAAACTTTTTACCAAAGTTTTTTTGAGCAAATTCATCTCTCAGCTCACGTACGGCAGCAGCCAACTCATTCTGAACACTAATATACATTTCATACGAGGTACCCCGGTCATTTTTCAAAGAAATAACACCTTTGGATACAGGAATATCACCAAGAAGTGGAATATTTTTCACTTTCTTTTCGGATAAATTTTCATCATTGCGAGGGTTAACGAAAAATTCTTTTGTCATCTCTTTTATCTGACTAACGTCCGAACGTTTCCCTTCTACCATCAACCAATCTTTGCTACTAATCATCACTTTGAAGATGTTGCGTTCTTTGATTGGTGGTGGTTTTACACCGGGAGGTGGTGGAGGTGGAAGCATTCTTGAAATTCCCGAATCTACGTCCATGGTGGTAGTCACCAAGAAGAAGATCAAGAGCAAGAAAGCGATATCCGCCATCGAACCGGCATTTATTTCAGTTACAGGTCTAGCCATAATCTACTATTTAAATAAGTTTAACACAAAGGTTGCAAATATTGAAAGTATTGCCAAGCCCAATAGTATATAGGTAAATACGATGGATGCCCCGATAAACTTAGAACTCTCAAGCGTCAAAGCTTGCTCACTCATAAAGTTGGCAGTAAGATTATCGCCGGCAGCTAATGAGTTGCTAATCAGTGCCAATACACCAAATCCAACTATCGCAATAGCCATAATAATGAACTGCTTCATCGTATAGTTGAATATTTGCATGATAAAGAAGATAAACGCCAAAGCTACGGCAATAGCGAAGGCTACATAAGCCAATTTGAAATACCCTTCAAGGGAAGCGGATTTGAAAAGATCGCCATCTTCAAACATGATCATAGCTTGCAGCACAATTGCTACGAGCATTATCACGACGATAACAAGCTTGACAACCGTAAATATTGTTTTATTCATAATGTTGTCTTTTTTTTAGTTTTTTTTGTATTCAGCCAATTTATCTACAAAGCTAATGGAAGCATCTTCCATATCATTCACCAATGAATCTACTTTCGCTACGATATAATTGTAGAATATCTGAAGAATAATAGCAACAATCAGACCAAAGACCGTAGTCAAGAGAGCCATTTTAATACCGATAGCCACGACAGCAGGCGAAATATCACCGACAGCAGCGATATCATCAAAAGCTTTAATCATACCAATAACCGTACCCATAAACCCGAGCATCGGAGCCAATGCGATAAATAATGAGATCCAACTCAATCCTTTTTCGAGACGTCCCATCAAAACGCCACCATAAGAAATGATTGATTTCTCGACTACATCTACGCCTTCGTCAATTCTTTCAAGCCCTTGTACAAATATTCCTGCAACCGGACCTTTGGTATCTTTACAAACATTCTTGGCAGCTTCCACGCCACCGTCGGCAAGTGCTTGATCCACTTTATTGAGTAATTTGCGTGTGTTGGTAGTGGAAAGATTCAAATAAATAATTCTTTCGATAGAAAGTGCCAAACCAAAAATCAATGTTAGGAGTACAACGCCCATAAAACCGGGACCACCTTCAATGAATTTTGTTTTTAAAATTTGGTGGAAGGATTGCGGAGCATCCGCAGTCGTAGTCGTGCTGTCTCCCGCTCCATCTTGAGCAATCACATAATTTGAAACCCCAAACATCAAGATTCCAACTAAAGTCATTAATGCAAATAATTTTTTCATAACTATAAAAATTGATTTAAATTTATTTATTTATTTCATATATATTACAACAAAAAAAGCGGAGAAAGAGGGATTCGAACCCTCGGTACGTCACCGTACACACGCTTTCCAAGCGTGCGCCTTAAGCCACTCGGCCATCTCTCCAAATAAGAACGTTTATTACAAGCCGCTAAATTAAATAGAATTTCTTACCAAAAGACAAGAAAGAATAAAATATTTTTAACATTGCCCGTGAGTATCTTGATAATTCACTCATTTTCAATTTGCAAAATCATTATTTTTTTATAAATTTAAAGAGATTATTAGCATTATTTGTGGTGATTTCTGCGACTTTTTCTATATCCACCTGGAATAAATCAGCCATTTTTCGGGCTATCAATCGAATATAAGCGGGCTGATTGCGTTTGCCGCGATAAGGTACCGGTGCTAAATATGGAGCATCTGTTTCAAAAATAAAATGCTCCAAGCCCAAATCTTTGATACTGTCACCCAATTTCGCATTTTTGAATGTCAATACGCCTCCTATTCCCATATAAAATCCCATTTCTGCAATCTGATCCGCTTGCTCCTTTGATCCCGTAAAACAGTGAAATACTCCACGCAAACCACGATTGGCATAAAGCTTCAATACCTTAAATATTTCATTGTACGACTTTCGTGCATGTATGATGATGGGCATATCGCGCTCTATCCCCCACTCGATTTGCTTCGCAAAAACTTCCTCTTGCTCCTTCCGGTAGGTTTTGTCCCAATACAAATCGATCCCTATTTCGCCGATGGCGTAATAGGTGTTTGTATTTAGTTCCTGCTCTATTTTTTTTAAAACATCCTTATAATCAGCCTTGACAGAGGTAGGATGCAATCCCATCGCCGGTAACATTTGCCCGGGATAGGCTTCTACCAACTCGCGCAGAGGGGCAATCGTCTCCAAATCCACATTTGGTAAAACCATATATTGAATGCCATTGTCCATCGCTCGCCGGACTACTTCGTCCCGATCTTCATCAAAAGCATCCATATATATATGTGTATGCGTATCTACCAGCAACATAATTCTCTCTTCTCTTTTTTTGAAGTGCAAAGATAATGTATATACTAATTCCTGCAAGTTAAAAATAGAATTTTATTTTTTCTTTTTCCATCCAA
>CAZLTF010000558.1:0-3509 GCA_964562195.1 uncultured Bacteroidales bacterium
TACCTCCGTGATAATCATTTCCATCATTTTAGGTCTATGGGGAAGCATGTTTCTTATGGGACTGATGCAAGGAATGAATGACGATAGAATTAGCTCCGCAATAAACACCTATTTATCACATATCCAGATACATAACAAACATTTTTTGGAAGACCCGGTATTGGAAAATCACATTCATGACTTGGACGGACTGGTAAAGCGGATAAAAGAAGAAAAAGAGATAAAAGCCTACTCTACCCGTATTCTTGTCGATGCAATGGTCAGTACATCCAAAGGGTCATACGGCGCTCGCCTTGTAGGTGTCATTCCCGAAAAAGAGAAAGAAGTTTCGTCTATTCCAACGAAGTTGGCAGAAGGTACTTATCTCAACAAATATAAAAAGCCCTCCATTGTTATCGGGAAAAAACTCGCCGACAAATTGGGCGTAAAACTAAAATCAAAAGTGAAATTCAGTTTCCAAAATGAACAGGGAGACATCTTGGCATATTCATTTAGGGTAGAAGGGATATACAAAATCAGCAATACGATGCTCGAGAAAGTGGATGTTTTTATCAAACAGAAAGATTTGCAAAAAATCTTAGGTAGCCATAATATGATTCATGAGATAGGAATACTCCTGAATGATTTGCCAAATCTCAATGAAGCAAAAGCAAAATTTCAACAATGGGATCTTCAAAACGAGGTACAAACGTGGGACGAAGTCTCCCCCGAACTCGGATATGCACAAGAGATGATGGCTACTTTTTCATATGTTTTTATGGCAATTATCTTGATCGCTTTGGCTTTTGCGATAGTCAATACTATGTTGATGGCGGTACTCGAAAGACAAAGGGAATTGGGGATTATGATGGCAGTCGGTTTCAACAAAACAAAATTGTTTCTGATGATCGTTTTCGAGACCATCTTTCTTGCTGCAATCGCAACTCCTGCCGGAATGCTGATCTCCTACCAAAGCATTGAATATTTCGGGAAATATGGGATGCACTTTTTGTCTGTTTCCGAGGGTCTGGAATATTTCGGAATGGAATCAAGAATATATACACATCTGGATTTTGAATACTATATTGTGATTAGCCTTATGACGCTGACGACCGCATTTATTGCAGCGCTTTTGCCCGCCAAACGTGCGTTGAACACAAAGCCTATCAAAGCAATACGGGATGTATGATAAACAGTAAATCACCCATAAAATAAGTGACCCCAAAACACAACGATATGAAGAATATAATAGAAACCCAAAATCTGAAAAAGCTCTACAATGAAGGTAGTGACATCCAAGTAAATGCACTGGACGGAGTAAATATCAATATCAAACAAGGAGAGTTTACCGCCATAGTAGGTCCTTCCGGCTCGGGAAAGACGACCTTGCTCAACATCATCGGCGGTTTGGATCATCCGACTGCCGGAAAAGTCATAATAGACGGACAGGATATCTCCCGTTTTTCGGAAAATCAACTAATCGATTTTCGCCTGCACAATATCGGTTTTGTTTTTCAGGCTTACAACCTCATCCCCGTACTATCTGCCTATGAGAATGCCGAATTTATTATGCTCCTGCAAAATCGCCCCTTCGAGGAACGCAACAAAAGAGTGAAAGACCTCCTAAAAGCCGTGGGTCTTGAAGACCAAATCAATAAAAAACCGGCACAAATGTCCGGCGGGCAACAACAAAGAGTGGCTGTCGCCAGAGCCTTGGCAAGCAAACCCAAATTTGTCCTCGCCGACGAACCTACCGCCAATCTCGACAGCAAATCCACTACACAACTTCTTGACATTATGAAAAAACTCAACGAAGAAGAGGGCATCACCTTCATCTTTTCTACCCACGACCAAAGAGTAATCGATCGTGCCAAACGCATTATTACCCTCGATGACGGAAAGATAACGGGAGATTTGTCGCAAAAGCAAACCGCAATATCAAGACCGGCAAACGACCTCCGAGAATAGCAAAATCATAAACCATAAGACAGCAAACACAAAAAATGCAGAAAGACAGTGCTTGATATTCCAAAATTCACTACTTTTGCTTTTAAATAACAACTTTATGAGCAAAAAAACAAATTATACGGAAGCCTACGAGGAATTACAGCAAATAGTACAAGAGTTGGAAAATGCAGAAATCAATATTGATGAACTTTCCGGAAAAATCAAACGCGCCAACTCCTTACTGAAAATCTGCCGGGACAAATTGTCCAAAGTAGAAGAAGACGTAAATGAAATCTTACAAGAATTGAAAGAAGAGTAACGCTAATTGTCACGATCTTCAAAATTCTCTTTTTTTCTATCCTCTATCCTTTTGACAATAAGATAGATCAACAGTGTTCCTACGATTATCCAACCCAATATATATAGTACGAAAAACATCTTCTATTCAATGTATTTTATTTCATTTTTACCGCCGTTCCATAAGCCAAAATTTCCGAAGCACCTTGCATTATCATAGATGTTGAGAAACGAATATTTACGATAGCATCCGCCCCCAAATGCTGAGCATCTTCGACCATCCTTTGGATCGCTTGTTCGCGCGCTTGTGCTTGCAATTTTGTATATTCGCTTATTTCTCCACCTACAATATTTTTTAAACCTGCGAAAATATCCCTACCGATATTTCTGGCTCTTACCGTGCTCCCTCTTGCCACGCCCAGCACTTCTGTGATTTCTTTGGATGGTAAACTTTCTGTCGTAGTGAGTATCATAACAATCTAATTTTAATGTGAATATTGTGCAAAGGTAAGAAAAAAATCAATTTGAATCCGGTTCTTAAGCTTATTTTTGTGAAACTTCTTGATATTCCTGAAATAGCTTCTTTGCAATAAGCAAAAAAATTGTACCTTTGTAGATTCAAAAATGCGTTGAAATATGGCAGACATTATACAGGTATTACCGGATGCAGTAGCAAATCAAATTGCTGCGGGAGAGGTCATTCAACGACCGGCATCGGTAGTCAAAGAATTGATGGAGAATGCGGTGGATGCGGGTGCTGATCATATTCAACTGATTGTCAAAGAAGCCGGCAAGGTATTGATACAAGTGATAGACAATGGAAGTGGGATGTCCGAGTCGGATGCAAGACTGTGTTTTGAGCGACATGCTACCTCCAAAATCCATTCTGCCGATGATCTTTTTGACCTCTATACATTCGGATTTCGTGGCGAAGCGATGGCTTCTATTGCCGCCGTGGCACAAGTGATTTTAAAAACAAAAAGCTCTGCGATGGAGATTGGCACCTGTCTCCGTATCGAAGGTTCAACATTTATTGAACAAGAGCCTTGTCAGGCAAATAACGGAACAAATATACGTGTTAACAATCTGTTTTATAATGTTCCGGCACGCCGGAAATTTCTAAAATCTAACAATGCCGAACTTAGACACATCATCGAAGAATTTCAGAGAGTCGCTATCGTTCATCCCGAAATTGAGTTTATATTTCATCAAAATGATAAACTCGTGTTTCAGCTTCCAAAAACGACTCTCAAAGATAGAATTGTATCCATTTTCAATAAAATAAT
>CAZLTF010000559.1:0-5479 GCA_964562195.1 uncultured Bacteroidales bacterium
GACCTCCGGTCAAAAATATGGCTTCGGGACTAAATACTGCTACATAATCCGCCAACTGTTTTCCTAATATTTTTCCTGTATATCGGAATATTTCCAGTGATAATTTGTCACCGGCGGAGGCAGCCTCAAAAATATCTTTCGAATCGGGATTGCGAATACTTCGCAAAATAGAATCTTCTTCCGATGAAGCCAATACTTCTGTCATCGTGCGTACTATTCCGGTTGCCGAGACATAGGTCTCAAGGCATCCTTTTTTTCCGCATCCACAAAGGCGTCCGGCTTCTATCGCGGTCGTGTGTCCCAATTCGCCGGCAAATCCCGTAGATCCATACAAAATCTCACCGTTTACGACAATTCCCGCTCCCAGCCCCGTCCCTAAGGTCACAAGCACAAAATTTTTCATTCCTTTGGCTCCGCCAAACTTCATTTCGGCATAAGCCGCAGCATTGGCATCATTGGTAAGCTTCACCGGAAGTCCCGTCTTGGCTTGCATCATTGTTGCCAAGGGAATAAAACCGTCCCACGGAAGATTGGGAGCAAAGTCAATAGAACCGGTATAATAATTGCCATTGGGCGCACCTATTCCGATGCCCCTTATCCCGTAATCCGCAAACTCAATGTTCTCCTCCCGAATCAAATCGCCCAAACTTTCGACCAAATCCTCTATCATGAGAAAATTCTTCGTCTTATAATTGAAGTGCTTCAAATAGTTGCCTTCTTTGTCCACCCAAGCCACCTCAATATTCGTCCCGCCGATATCAATTCCTATACTTATTTTTCCTTTCATATCCATTCTATTAAGCACATCATTTATTCACGACTATCTTATTATTCCCAAGAAAACACCTGTTTCGTCCTTATTATCCTTCGCCAAACATACGAAGCCGTATCCTGTCTTTTTGTTTCACAAAAAAATTAACATATCCTCCTTACAATCAACATTTTAGAGATTACCTATAACTTTCTCACCAGTCATAAGACAGAATGTAAAACAAGCCTGTCACCGTAAGCACAAACAAATCTTCAATAATTTAACAGTAAATTTCTCACAATAGCCACTCTCTCTTGATAATACAATTGCAAATCATATCATAATAATAAAAGATATTCAAACAGCAATATTTCAAAATTCATACAAGAAAGAATGGTCCATTAAAAAAACTATTGTTTATCATATTTCAAAGTTTCTTCTGACAGAAAGTCCAATTGGATACCGGCTTCTCTAAACATAGCTTCGGACTCTTCTCCTGCATGATATTTCATTTGACAGACGACACGTTTGATTCCGGTATTGATAATCAGCATAGTACAAGTGCGGCAGGGGGTCATTCTCACATAGAGCGTAGCTCCTTCCAGAGCAATTCCGCGACGGGCGGCTTGAGCGATTGCATTTTGTTCGGCATGAACCGTCCGCACACAATGTTGTGTCACCTTCCCATCTTCGTGGATTACCTTTTTGAACAGATGTCCGACATCATCACAATGAGGGAGTCCTTTGGGAGAGCCGACATATCCAGTCACCAAGATCTGTTTATCCTTCACGATCACACATCCGGCGCGACCACGATCACAAGTAGCACGCGTAGCAACCGCATCTACCATATTGCTAAAGTATTCGTCCCACGAGGGTCTTACATATTTTTTATCCATAATTCTAAAGTATTTTTTCCAAGGTAATTTTTCCTGTTTTCCTTTCAAAATCTATAATCTCAAATCCATTCTTCAATCCGAAAATCAACATCTCCCTGAAACGATTATAAGTCTTAAAGCGTATTCGTTGAATATGATTTTGCAGGCAGTCTATTTCTTGCATTCTTGCCAATAATTTTGCGACACCTCTATTTCGATACTCCGGAATAACACCACCCAGCCAAGAATAAAAATATTTTTCCTTTTCATATCCAAGCTTGAACCCCACCGCAAGATTATTGTCCGTACATTCTGCTATCCATATTGAGCAATACGTATCATTGAGACGTTTGAGATATTCCTCCTTCGGATAATTGTTGTAAAATTCAGGAATACGATCTGCCAAAGACATACATTCCTCTATTGTTCCTTTCCTGATTTGAATCTTTGATTTCATCATTTATTTTTCAGAATATTCTCCCAGAGTCTTTCCAGAGTAGCATATAAAGCATCCAGATCGCCATTATTATCTATCACATAATCAGCCATTTGAATACACCTACCAAGATTTTGTTTGTTTGGATCTTGCGATGACATTTCCCGTTTTTCGTTAGCCAAGAAAGTTTTGAAATCAATTTTGTCGGTAATTGATTTTCGCAACAATATCCTCTCAAAGCGAACTTCCGGATTAGCATCAATAGCCAATAAGATAAAGTCGCCCTTATTTCTTAAAGAGACCACTTCTCCGGGGGTTCGGATGCTTTCGATGATTGCATTTTTTCTATTTTTTTTGGCAACGCCATACAATTGATCAACGATATAAGAGGGGGAATGATTTTTGCGCAAATCATTGGCAACAGTCGTAAGTGAATCGCGATTTTCGGGCAAAGCCCGCTTTTTGACTTCCCGCAATAAGAAATCCCGCACACTATAATGCGTAAAATTTTTCTTTTGAACAAGAAATTCGACAATAGTCCCTTTGCCTGCACCCAATGTGCCCGTAATTCCTATTATTTTCATAGTTCCTCTTCTTTGATATCATCAACCCATTTATCAACAGGCAATTGATGAATAGAGTTCAACTTTTTGATCAAGACCTCCGGATCTTCGCTAACGACAATACTATCACGATGCTCTTTCCTGACAAAGCCCTCCCCTACCATATGATCAATAAACTCCAACATCTTGTCAAAATATCCATTGACGTTGTACAATCCGGTAGGTTTGTTGATGATATTCAGTTGAAATAAGACCAAGGTCTCAAAGAGTTCATCCAGAGTACCAAAACCACCCGGCATAGCAATAAAAGCATCCGAGACTTCGATCAACTTGGTTTTGCGGGTTGCCATACTATCCACGACAATCAACTCTGTTAGATTAGGGTGAGCTACTTCCAAATCAACAATCTGCTGTGGAATAATTCCGATCACTTTCGCTTTGCGGGATAGCATTTCATTGGCGATAATTCCCATCAATCCGATATCGCCACCTCCATAGACGAGTTGTTTTTGGTGCAAAGCCAGAACTTGTCCGAGCTCTTTGGCTTTTCTTTTATAGACTTCCGATTTTCCAACACTTGACCCACAATAAATACAAATTTTCTGCATACTAATACTTGTTCTTTTACCATATTTTAGAATCCACAAAATTAGTTTTATTTTTTATGTCAAGACAACTTTCTTGCAAAATAAATGTCATAGATTTTGAGTGTAAATAATAAAGTTTGGAAAAAAATAAAAAAAAACCTTCTTGTATTGTTTTTTTTTTACTTTTGCATCCTGAAATTTGTTCATAAAATTTCCATAATTTTGAAAATGAAAAAACTTTTAATACTGGTCATTCTAACAATTTCTTTCGTGGGAGGGAAACACATCTTTGCCCAACAGGAAGCTATGTATTCGCATTTCATGTTTAATCAAGTCATACAGAATCCTGCTTATGCAGGTAATGTGAAAGCGATTGACATCACAGGAGTTGTACACCAACAATGGATTGGATTTACAGATAGTCAAGGCAATCATGTTGCTCCGGAGACCAATACGATTGCGATCCATGCACCCCTCGACTTGATACATGGCGGACTTGGTTTGGTCATAGACCAAGACAATGAAGCCTACTTCAAAAGATTCAGTGTTAAGCTGCTATACTCATATAGAAAGAATGTGGGAATTGGAAATATTGGTATAGGAGCATACGTCGGAGTAATAAATGCATTTGAAGATGTAGCCTCCTTAAAGACAGAAGGAGGAAATATTATCGATCAAAATGATCCTGTTTTGGAAAATATATTAAATGATAAGGGAGATATGCTTTTGGATATGGGATTTGGAGTTCATTATCAAGTTCCCGGCAAATATTATGTTGGGCTATCGACTACAAGAATTCCCCAAAGTTCATCACCGGAAGAGGAATTGGCTTATAAAACGAGGAGGCATTATTTCCTCTCCGGAGGCTATGAATATACACTTCCTTTCAAACCTGAATACACACTAAAGCCCTCATTATTAATAAAAACGGACTTTGGAAGCGTTCAAGCCACATTTGCAGGAATGCTTGAATACAATAAAAAGATATGGGGTGGCGTTAGTTATAGCACGTTCATGACAAGTGACCCAATAAATATAATGATGGGTATGTATATAAAAGATATTCGAGTCGGTTATTCTTATGGGCTTCCAACTTCTGTGATAGGAAGCAATGGTACTCATGAGGTATTCATCGGCTATCGTTTTAATTTAGATTTTGAAAGGTCCGTGGGAAGTTATCATAATACCAGATATTTTTAATTTTTTGCGAACATTTTAGAAGTAATATTGTTAATCTTGTAATTTTTATGAATTTTATTGATAATATGAAAAGAATTCTGTTGTTTATACTTGCTGCGGCTTTCATAGCAAGCTGTAGTAATAGCGGAGGTGGAGAATTGGTTGGAGTTCAAGGAAGAAAACCGTTCTACCAACCGATGCCTTTCGGAATGACATACGTTCCGATGGGAAGTTTTGTAATGGGAGCCGGAGATGAAGATCCTCTGAATCAATTTATTTTCGAGCCTCGTACCGTAACGGTTTCGGCTTTTTTTATGGATGAGACCGAAATAACAAACAATGAATATCGCCAATTTGTGTATTGGGTCAGAGATTCTATCGCCCGCACACTATTGGGAGATGTCAATCCTGAAGCCTATCTGGTTGAAGAAAATAAGAAAACAGGTGAAGTCTATGATCCTCCCTTCTTAAATTGGAAATCCAAAATAAAATGGGACGGTGAAGAAGAACGTGATGCTTTGGAAGAACTATTCATTCCTGAGAGTGAGAGATATTTCAGAGTAAAACAAATTGATGCCCGGAAATTGAGTTATAAATACTTTTGGGTGGACATCAATGCCGCAGCAAAGAAAAATTATTCTACTCAAGGCGAACCAAAATTGGGAGCTTGGACAAATCGTTCACAACAATACACGGATCGTTCGGTATATGTAAGAGAAGAAGAAGTAAATATTTATCCTGATACGCTTTGTTGGTTGTATGACTACTCATATTCATATAACGAACCTATGGCTGAAAATTATTTTTGGCATCCTGCTTATGACAACTATCCGGTAGTAGGAGTAAGCTGGAAACAAGCAAAAGCATTTTCCGTATGGAGAACACAGTTGAGAAATAATAATGGAGGTAAAAAGAGTGGTGCACAATTTAGTGAGTACCGATTGCCGACCGAGACTGAATGGGAATGGGCAGCTCGTGGTGGACACGAACTAAATCCTTATCCTTGGGGAGGACCTTATCCGCGTAATGACAGAGGCTGTTTCTTGGGTAATTTCAAGCCCAACCGGGGAGATTACATCGGAGAT
>CAZLTF010000560.1:0-11837 GCA_964562195.1 uncultured Bacteroidales bacterium
GGTGGAGTATCAATAATAATAAAATCATACCTTTTTTTCTATTCATCAATTAACTCTTTTGTTCTCTCGGAAGCGATCAATTCGGCAGGATTGGGAGGCACAGGACCTGCCATCACAATATCCAAATTTTCGATGGGAGAATGTTGAATAATATCTTCAATTGAACTCTTATTAATCAAATACGAACTAATTCCTTCGGCATTGGAGAGACCGAAATCTTTATAAATTTTCGGTTTTCTAAGGTCAAATCCCATAAGAAGGGTTCTTTTTCCATACAAAGCATATACGGAAGCTAAATTGATAGAGATGAAGGTTTTTCCGGCTGAGACCATATCCGCAGTTACCAAAACGGTATGTTGATCTTTTCCTTTGATCGTATAAAGCAGATTGGTACGAACAGACCGGAATGACTCCGAAATAGAAGATTTAGGTGATTCTGCTACTACCGCTTGAGTATCCTTGTAGGAGTGCATAATTTGTCCAACGATAGGATATTTTGTAAGTTTCTCGATATCTTTTCTGTCAACAAAAGTATCATTGAAGTAATCTTTTCCGAGAATGTATAATGTCGGTAAAATTAATCCCAAAATAAAAGCAATCATATAATTCATGCTTTTTTTGGGAAAAACCGGTGATTCTCCCAGATCACGCGCAATATCAATAATCTCATTGTCAGGCTGATTGGATGCTTTTGTGATTTGAGCTTCGGATTTCTTTTGTTGTAAATAATTGTACATATTGGTACTAAGTGAATAATTTCTTTGGATTCCTACCAGCTCACGTTGAGTTCTTGGAAGACCGGCTATTTCATTATTCAATTTTGCAATTCTTCCTTCTACATTTACCAATGAAGTTTTCGTTCTTTTAATAATATTACGAATATTCTCTAAAAGATTTTTTTCTGTGAGAGCTATTTGGTTATTAATTTTAGTAATTTCGATATTTTCAGAACCTACTACCATTAATTTGTCTTCCTTCTTGCTATAAAGTTCCAGCAAATTTGCTGTTAATTTATTGATAAGTTCATCTTGTATTCCGATGGATGAAGGGACTATTAGAACATCTTTCAAACTACTATTGGCGTCAATGTACCTTAACAATTCTTCATAGTAACGCAAATGCACTTTTGAAGTTAAACGTTCTTGTTCTAACTCATTTATCTGTTCATAAACACGCTGGGATTGATAGCTAAGATCCACGATTTTGTTTCTTGTTCTAAATTCTTCCAATCTTCTTTCTACAAAATCCAATGAATCGGAAATTCCTGACAATTCTCCCTCGATAAATTTAATCGTATTGGTAGCCACTTGATTTTTCTTCTCAAGATTTTGTTCCAAATAAACGCGAGTAAGGGTATTTAAAAAAGCTACGGCTTTCTTTTTATTGTTTGTTTTTGATGTGATCTTAAGAATTGAGGCTTGTTCATCAATAGGCTCTACCTCAAAGTTGCGAAAATTCTTTGTTAAACTTTCATACTTATTGAAAGAGAAGAAGTAGTTCTTCAAGCTTTCTTCATTATCAAAATGATCTGTCAGCACAACCTTAAATCTATATGCCTTATCTTCAATCATTTCTCCAAATGAATACACCTTATCAATTTCAATATCCTCCTTTTGTTCCAACTCTTTTACCAACTCATCGGGAGCGGAATAATCATAAAGATCAACATCCTTCCCCTGTACTCTGAGAGTAAATTGTTTTTCGGACAATATTTCGATTTGAAATTTCACATTCACCGGTTGCAAATGCGAAGTATCAAATATTACTTCAAAAGGATTGTCATGATAAAGTTCTTTGTTTACAAAGTTGTCTTCGACAATATAAGTAACATCAAAATCAAGGTTCTTTATAGTCTGAAAAACAAGTGAGTATGATTTTAGTTTACCTACCTCATTTTGTACATTTTGACCATTTCCTCCGAATCCGATACCGATAAGGTCTTGTGAGTCCATTGCTCCACCTCTTGAATCATTGATCAATAATGTTGTACTTATCTCATATACCGGTTTGGTGTACTTATTGAATAGAAAAGCTATTATCAAAGCAATAAAAACAGTCAAAACAAAGAAGTACCAATAGCGTAATAATTTAAATGCTAACGATTTATAATCAAAAGCCTCTTCCGTATCAATATTATTTCTATCTGAATAATTGGGGATATTATCTTGATTCACAATGACTATTTTTTATTATTAATAACAAATGTTGCAATCAGTACCATAGTAGAGATCGTACTTAGAATTAAAGCATAAGGTGCGCTGGCAAAGACGTAATTTCTATTCTTCACAGGCTGTACATATACAATGTCTCCTGGCATCAAATAGTAATACTTTGATTGTAAAAACTTATCTTCCAGCAGATTCACATGATGATATTCAACTCCCGAAGGGGTTTTTCTAATGATGATAACATCGTCTCTTTTGGCTCCGATATTCATGTCACCTGCCATAGCCAAGGCTTCAAAAACATTAACCCTTTCTTGATATATCTTGTACATTGCCGGTCTTTTGACTTCTCCTAAGACAGAAAGATTGTAATTTACCAACTTAACAACTACGGTAGCAAATTTGAGTTTCTTATTGACTTCTTCTTCGATTCTTTTTTTTGCTTCTCTCACCGTCAGATCCTTGACATAGATTTTTCCAATGTACGGAATATCAATGAAACCCGAATCCGAAACGGCATAACTCATAAGATACAGACTGGCGTCTTGTATATTTTGTTGTCTGCTTTTTCCATACATCTCATTCACCTCATCATCAATACTGGAAATCTTCACATACAAATTGTTACCCGCATTTAGTTTATATTCAAAGGGAGGTTGTTCGTAATATGTCCTTGATGTACTGTCTCCCTCCGGCACTTGAAGATATATCTGTTCTTTGATAGGTACACAAGACGAAAATATCCACAGGGAAAAAAGAAATATCCCTGCAAATTTTATCAGTCTGTCAATATTATTTTTCATTTCAATCTATTTGTTAAAAAAGCAAACCAAACGATATATAGTTTATAGTTTATTCCTATTTTTCAAGCTGCAAATGTATAGTTTTTTCAATTATCAAAAATATTTTTATTTTATTTATTCTCCCGCTTCTCCGGAAGGAGAATTTACGGTTAAAAGTTCGACCAGAAGATTCTCCAACAGGTCAAGGCGTAGCATATTGGCACCATCGGATTTGGCTTGTCGCGGGTCGGGATGAGTTTCTACAAATATTCCATCAACTCCTACAGCTATCCCTGCCCTGGCTATCGTCCTGATCATTTCCGGTTCTCCGCCTGTGACCCCCTCTTTCCGGTTGGGTTTCTGCAACGAATGCGTAACATCCAAGAGTATCGGGATATTCCATTTTTGCATTTTTGGGATATTGCGATAATCCACCACGAGATCACCATAGCCAAACATATTTCCTCTCTCCGTTAGCATCACATTGGGATTGCCCGACGCTATCACTTTGTCCATAACAAAACGCATTGACTCTGCAGAAAGAAACTGTCCCTTCTTGATATTTATGATTTTTCCTGTTTTGGCAGCCGCCACCAACAAATCCGTTTGACGACAAAGAAAAGCCGGAATCTGCAACACATCCACGTATTGAGCAGCGATATTTGCCTCTTCGGCGGAATGGATATCAGTTACCACCGGAATATCCAATTTTTTGCGAATCTCTCCCAGAATTTCCAGACCTCGTTGATCCCCGATTCCCGTAAAACTATCCAAACGCGAACGATTGGCTTTGCGATAAGAAGCTTTAAAAATAAAAGGTATTCTCAATTTATTGGCGATTGCTTTTATCTCCTTTGCTATCTCCATAGGCATTGTCTCATTTTCTATAACACAAGGACCTGCCATGAGAAAAAAAGTGGATTGAAAGGCATTATTCGCTTTAAATATAGATGGATACATAACTAATTATCAATTTTTTCAGACAAATTTTACACATTGTTTTATTAAACTTCTATCACTCTTCCTAATTCACATTTGAGTGTACGGGAAGGGAATTTTTCAAATAATTTATAATCGTGGGTAGCCATCAGAATGGAACGTCCGGATTTGCTGATTTCCAACAATAATTCCATCAAACCATGGGAAGTTTCAGGATCCAGATTGCCGGTCGGTTCATCTGCTAAGATTAAATCGGGATCATTGATTAATGCTCTTGCAATAGCGATTCTTTGTTGCTCTCCACCCGATAGTTGATGAGGCATTTTATAGCCTTTAGTGCTCAGTCCCACTTTATCCAAAACCGTAACAGCTCTCTCTTGCATTTTCTTTTTGTCTTTCCAGCCTGTAGCTTTCATTACGAAAAAAAGATTTTCGCTCACACTTCGATCGATTAGCAATTGAAAATCTTGAAATACGATTCCTAATTTCCGTCTTAGGAAGGGAATTTCCTTCTCTCTGATGTTTTTGAGATTGTAGCCTACGACCTCCGCCTCTCCTTCCTTCAGAGGTATATCCGCATACATAGTCTGCATTAAACTACTCTTTCCGCTTCCTGTTTTCCCGACAAGATAGATAAACTCTCCTTGGTTTATCGTAAAATTAACATCCGATAATATCAGGTTTTCTTTTTGAAATATTTTTGCGTTTGTAAAATTAACTATGTTATCCATCTTCTATTTTTTATACAGCAAAAGTACAACTTTAATCGAAACTACTAATAAATTCTCTTCTCCTTTTGTTTCTATACACAAATTTCAAAAATGCAAAACATCCGAAAGTTCACGGATTTCACACTTCAATTGTTGGCAAAGGTAACAAAAATCCCAAATCCATCGTCCACTTATTCCGAAACAATGTACAACGAACCAATTCGACAAGGCTTGTTTCATCTTGAATCCGAAAAGAATTTTGCCTTCTGCAAGGATTTTAATCCATATTTCACAACTCCACTGTATCCGGTAACAAAAAACTATTACTTTTGCCAAAATTTAATATTGAATATTATGTATAGAACACATACTTGTGGAGAGCTGAGAATAAGTCACATAGGAACGACTGTAACCCTGAGCGGATGGGTACAAAAATCACGGGATTTGGGAGGAATGACTTTCATTGATTTGCGTGACCGCTATGGAATCACTCAACTGGCGTTTAATATGGAAACAAATTCCGGTTTATGCGAAAGTGCACGCAAACTGGGAAGGGAATATGTAATTCGAGTTCAAGGAAAAGTGATCGAAAGATCCAGCAAGAATAAAAATATCCCTACCGGAGAAATTGAAATTCTGGTAGATGAATTGAAAATACTAAACGCTTCAAAAGTCCCCCCTTTTACGATCGAAGACAATACAGATGGTGGCGAAGAGTTGAGGATGAAATATCGCTATTTGGATTTGCGAAGAAACCCCATCAAAGAGAAATTGCAACTTCGTCATAAACTTGGCTTGGAAACTCGTAAATATCTGGATAGCAGAGATTTTATGGAGATTGAGACTCCCTATCTTATCAAATCAACCCCCGAAGGAGCGAGGGATTTTATCGTTCCGTCGCGCATGCACAAAGGACAATTTTATGCTTTGCCACAATCTCCTCAGACTTTCAAGCAGCTTTTGATGGTAGCCGGTTATGATCGATATTTTCAGATCGTCAAATGTTTTAGAGATGAGGATTTGAGAGCTGACCGTCAGCCGGAATTTACACAGATCGACTGTGAAATGGCTTTTGTAGAGAGAGATGATATTTTGAATGTATTTGAGGGAATGGTACGACATCTTTTCAAAGAAGTGAAAGGTATCGAAATCGGAGATTTTCCCCGTATGGAATATGATGATGCGATGCGCCTCTATGGTTCGGACAAACCGGATATCCGCTTCGATATGCAGTTTGTAGAATTGAATGAACTTACTCAAAATAAAGGTTTCAAAATCTTTGATGAAGCAGAATTGGTAGTAGGAATTAATGCCAAGTCTTGTGCTACTTATTCAAGAAAAAAGTTGGACAAGCTGACCTCCTTTGTCAAAACCCCACAGATCGGAGCAAAAGGTCTGGTATATGTAAAATGCAACGAAGACGGTAGCTATAAGTCATCTGTAGATAAGTTTTATTCGCAAGAAGATTTGCAAGCTTGGGCTGAGAAATTCGGCGCAGAGAAGGGTGATTTGCTATTGATACTTTCGGGTGAAACGGACAAGGTACGTACACAACTCAACCGCCTTCGTCTGGAAATGGCAGACCAACTCGGGCTACGCAAAGCCGGTGAATACAAACCACTCTGGATAATAAATTTCCCTCTTTTGGAATGGGATGAGGAGACCCAAAGACATCACGCAATGCACCATCCGTTTACCTCTCCGGTAGCGGAAGATATGCACAAACTAAAAGAACATCCGGGAGAGATAAAAGCCAATGCTTATGATATGGTTATCAACGGAATAGAAATCGGTGGCGGTTCGATCAGGATACATGACAAGGCACTTCAAAAACAGATGTTTGATGCCTTAGGATTCACCGAAGAAGAAGCCAAAGAGCAATTTGGATTTTTGATGAATGCCTTTGAATACGGTGCTCCTCCTCACGGTGGAATTGCCTTGGGATTTGACCGCTTGGCAGCTCTCTTTGGAGGTACAGATTCTATTCGCGATTATATTGCATTTCCCAAAAATAACGCAGGAAGGGATGTGATGATTGACTCTCCATCGCCCGTGGACCAAGCACAATTGGATGAATTAGGATTGGAATTGAAAAAGTAATTTGCGAAGCAAAAATAAAATAGTGTCTGCTGAAAAATAAAATTTATCACTTGTATGATAATATGCATCTCGCTGCATATAGTTTGATTTTTTCAGCAAGCACTATTTCTACCCATTAGAGTGCAATTTTTATATTTCTAAATCCTTCACCGGAATAAATTCTGACAAAATAAATTCCGGACTTATTGAGTTCTACTTCAATCTTATCTTGTATCGCTCCGTTGTGCCGATATAAGATTCTACCCAACAAATCAAAAATTTCAACACTTTCAACATTCAGTTTATCATTGTTGTACACAATAATTTTATTATCCTGTGTTTGAATTTGTAAATTATCTACTGCCGATGACTCTACAATCATGGGTTCGAAAGATAAAACAAACCGGTTTTCGATGTCATCAGAATACGAAAAATCATAATCGGCAGATGAAAGATTCCATGATTCTCCGGTGTATTTATCCAACAAGAAAACATCATCAATATTCTCACACTCAGCAAGTTTCAATTTCAATTTTTTTCCATTTTTATTCCATCTGACAGAAATTCCCACTTTTGATTTCTGTGGTATGGTCTGGACGGCATACCGGATATTATTCCCCGAATATATCTGAGGGATTTTGTCATCGATCGAAAAAAGTTTGATGGCATCATAATCCGGATCATATTCAGTGCTTGCATCCGGATGAAACATCAACATCGTTTCATCTTGACTATTTCCATCCGATATGATTAGTTTTAGTGCATTTTCAATATGTTCATTGTTTTTGGAGAAAGCTACATTGTTGTGGACTTGTGCTTTTTCGTTAATGATCATCGTACCATATTGAGGATAAGAGCCACCGGCATCATTTACTTTTACAAAGAAAGCCTGTCCCAGAGCGAGATAACGCGAGCCACCATTGGTCGAAGCGCCGGTATTTTTGTTAAATGTAGCCCAATTCCCGTTTTTATAAACATATATTGTAGCACTAATATTGTTTGTCGTCCAACCATCGCTTGATTTCCAATCTATTGCAGAGGTATAAGGATTTCCCATAAAATTCCAGCCATAACTGGCTCCACTACCGCTTCGTATAAGATTGTTTGTCATCCCTACTTGCCCGTCTCGCAATATACCCTTCGCATTCAAAGTTACAGGATTGGTAGCATCCACCCAATAAAACCAACCTTTCATATCGCCAAGATCAAGATTCGGGTTATTAACATTGGAATAACCGTAATATGATTCGTCATGTTTATAAAGAAAGATTTTAGGATTCATATTTAAATTAAACATACTTGCAGTGACATTATCGAGAGGAGAAGAATATCCGTGCCAAGCACCTCCGGTAGAATATCTTTGAACTATTGCCGTATCTTTTACAGTCAGATATCCATGAGTTATCAAAGAAGCATCACCGGATACAGTAGATTGAATTTCCAGAGACTTACAATTGGCTCCCGGGGTAGTGATCGTAGGATAATTGGATTTTCCCGGAGGGATGATAATATCCGTTCCGGGATAAGGGATATCCGTTGTATTCCAATTGGATTCTTTATACCAGCAGGTATCACTTCCCAGCCATACCGCCTGAGTTGGAGGATTGTTATGCACTTTCACACCGTCAATGTGAACATTGTTGCCTCCATTACCAATGCCTACAAAGCCAATTTTTATTATTTTACCATCATAATCACTTAAATCCACGGTATGTTTTGACCAACCGCAATATTTGGAATAGCGCGGAATCAGAGAAGTAATATAAACCCAGTCTTTATTGTTCTCCGTCACCTGAAGTCTTAGACCTTCGCCGTTTTTTTGAATAAAGCCCGTATCGTGATACATATAAAATGACATAGCTGCATTGGAAATAACGGAGAGATCCAATAGTTTGGTCGAAAGCCGGTAATAAGTTTCGCCACTGACATCATAAGCGTTAAAATATGCAAGATACGAACCGTCGGCGGGGGCTTTGCCGGTAGGATGATACGTTTGAGTATTGGCAAGCCAGTAGGAATTGTAATAATCGCCCGTAAGAAATGTTATTTTCCAACCATCGGGTGGCATATAGGTTTCAAAACTTTCGAGATAAGGGAATGAGGAAACGGCTTCGGCTTCGGTATGAAATTCTCCCCCGTGTTCCCATACGCTATATTTTCCATTAGGGTATTTGGAACGAACATAATACCGGTAGGATTTATCCGCTATCAATCCGGTAATAGAGAAATCCGTAGAAGTAATGTTCACATGGGTAGGGGTGCCGGTAAAATCGTCATAGGCACCCCTAAGTTCAATTTCCCATTGTGTAGCAGTACCGTTTTCTATCCAGTGCAATTTCACACTATGATCATAAAGATCGGTATATTCTTGGACAAAAGGAGGCGGATAAGAAGTCGGAGCTATTATTTTGAGTTTATAATCTTCGACTTCTCCTTCGGATAATTCTTGACAAGGCGTTCCACAATCATTTCCGGTTCTTTTGACACGTATTCGCATCCGGCTTATACCGGTATTTGCACCGCTGGGAACATTCACATAAAAAGTCCCTTGTCCTCCGGCATTAGAAGAACAGACCGGATTTTCTCCGTCATCATCAAAATCACCATCAATATTCCAGTCAATCCAGACTCCTATATCATCAATAGGGAGCGAATTGGCGGCAGCGACTTTCAACTCAATATTTTGTTGTCCTTGTATAAGCGTAGTCATTGAGGAATAGGTATGATCTTGAAAGCCACCGGTCACGGACTCTTTGTGAATAGAACCGAAATCCACTTTTTGGATATAATTTGTGCCCGATTGACCACGTCCAAAGCAATAGTCATGTTCACCAAAAATCTCAATATCATCAATATTCCACCCACTTTCATTTAAAGATCCGTCGGTATTTTCAAGCACAAAGCGTATTTTCATTTTATTGCCTGAAATCCAAATATTTTCCTCCACCTCTTTCCAAGTACTATCAAAAATGGCACTTCCCCAATTGGACCACATCGTATTCCACGAAGCTCCATCGTCATCGGAAGCCATAATAGAAACATTGTCTCCGGAAGAGACATTGAGATGGCGTTTGAATCTCAAACGAATAGAATTGTAACCGGTAAAATCGAGATAAGGAGATTCGGCAACATAAGCGGTAGAAGACAGGTTCGGTTCATAATCGCCGGAGTTGGAACCTAAACCGCTAAGATCGGTTCCTATGATATTTGTTCCCGAAAAGGCTTGGGACGGATCACTATAGCCGACACCACTTCCACCAAGTCCCTGAGGTGTACCAAGTTGAAATTCTCCGGTAAAAGTCCATCCTTTACCGGTTTCAAAATCATCACTAAAAGGCAAGCCGAAAATATTATGCACATAGATGCAATTTGTTTTTGTTTTGGAATCATTTCCAGCGGCATTGGCTACACTAAGGCTTATACTATAAACTCCTTGAGCCGTGAATTTCACTTGTGGATGTTGTGAAGAAGCACCGGTACCATTTACATATACAAAGGTAGAAGGAGTTATTGACCACGACCAAGCAGCAGGAAAATTATGAGATTCGTCCGATATGGACAAGACATCCGACATCGTGACCGTATCATTGGACAAGCTAAAATCAGCAACAGGAGCATTGACATTGGCATTATTTACAACATAAATATCATCCAAAGAAATACCGTGCCCTGCACTCAACATCCCAACAAAGGAAATAAAATAAGTAGAATTGATATTTGGTAGTATTAAACTTTCTTGTCGCCATGCTTTTGTTTCACCGCCCAATTTTTGGAGCAATTGCCAAGCTCCCGAAGAAGAGGTTTTATAATAAATAGCAAGAGTATCTGCATCTCCGTACCAGTTTTCTTGATATCGTCTGAAATTAAGCATAGCCGAACTAATTCCGGTAAAATCAAAATCCGGTAGTATCAACCTTTGTTCTGCACAAGGCTCGGTAATATCTTTTGTGATGGAGACGTTTCTTGTTCCCGAATATGAATTAGCGGGATAATATTCTCCATTTCCTTTGTTTATTTTCCAGGATTTATTTCCGCTTATCGTTTCTTGTTTTATACATACAGGCATATTCATAGATTCAAACCCCTGATGATATGGAAAGGTATGCACCAGACAAGAAGATACGGATAAATAAGCGGATTTGGCAAGTGTATCTTTGAGTGTTCCTTTGGTAACGATCAGGCGAACATCATATTGTCCGGCGACATTTATTTTGATTTTGGGATTTTGTGAACTACTGTTTGTCCCGTTCAGGAAGCTCACTCCGGAAGCAGGGCTTATATTCCACTGCCAAGAGGAAGGTGCTCCCGAAGAAAGATCTACCAATGAGATTGTATCATTAATTTTTGCTTCATTGTCAGCAGCATAAAAATCGGCAGTTAGGCTTTCTTGTCCTAATGAAAATTTTACAATTTTCGTATCATATTGACCGGAAGTTTGAGCTTTTTCCTCTTCGGACGTAAACCAAAATGTTTCATCATTCACCGGATCGACCGACATAGAGCAGTAATCTCCATAACGATCGGAAGTCAGTGTTTGTGAACCTGTAAAAGCAATACTTTCGGATATATCAAGCAATCCCGATGCAGATGCATTGGCACTTGCCGACTGACCGCAAAAGCGTAATCCGGGATACAAATTGGCACTTGAGACAGAGTAACCGATAGCAATTTCACATTTTGAATTTATGCTGATAGAGGGTAGAAAACGGGAGTGGGCATCCGGTGCAAAAGTCCCTTGTTGCCTAACTGACCAAACACCTGAATTTCGGATTAATTCATACCATCTGACTCCTCCATGTTTCCCGCTACCAACATTAACCGTATGACATAATACCATTCTTTGTGAAGAACCGAAATTTCTATATTTCGGACTGTTCATAACAATATCTGAAAAAGAAGGGAGAAAATAATATGCACCGTTTTCGGGTGGTTGTTCAATATCCTCATCACCACCCTGAGTATCAAAAATTGAATTAAAAGCTGCAACATTGAGTTGTTGTTTTAGAGCAAATGTCGAATTGGAAGCTTGATTCCAATCAACTGCCGCTTCGTATATCCAAATTTGATCATTATTGTATTGCCAACTCCAAATATCATCACAGATAGCCGTGAAATATGCCGGAGTGCCCTGTGGAGCATCTGCACCTTCATTATCAACGGGA